>JAFYKU010000014.1 GCA_017537405.1 Clostridia bacterium | reverse complement strand
TTTTCCTTTTAAGTGGTACCAACGACTGCATAGCCGATTGCTATACATCTCCCACATGAATGCATCTATTATAGGTCAATCTTTAATATTTGTAAAGAGCTTTACACAAAATAAAGATAAATGAACCACAAAAGATGTTACATTTTGGGCGTGTGCGTGGCACTGGTCACCACTTTGTTTGGCGCTTGGGTGCCCGCCGGTGCGCCGACCGTTTTAACTTTGGACTTTGGCGAACACCAAGTTGTCTTAACCGACAAAATTTTACAAGGCGGCTGGTACAATTACACGGACAAATACCAACTAACCCACGGCAAGAGTTTATTTTCGCGTGCCATTTCGATGACAGAAAGCGACACCTTCCAAGGTGCATTCCCCGACATCGTGCAATACATTGACCGCATTGCACCCCAATACGAAATCCAAGCATTTGACGGACAGATTGATTTTCACCCGCACGCCACACCGCGTTTCACTGTCAGCCGTCAAAAAACAGGACGCGTCATTGACCGTGAACTTTTATACAACGAAATTCTATCCGCACTCAAAGGTAACCAGTACCCCGTGGTTCGCGTACGCTACAAAACATTAGAACCAACACCACCCGCACAAATTATACAGAACATCAAAGAACGCGCACGGTTTAGCACCAACTGCACGAATAACCCCGACCGTGAGCACAATATTGCTCTGGCATTGGGTAAATTTAATGGGTTGCGCGTCAACGCAGGCGAACAAGTTTCTTTCAACCAAATTGTTGGAAAACGCACTGCGGAACAAGGTTTTCGCGAAGCCAAAATTATCATTAACGGTGAATATGTTGACGGCATCGGTGGCGGGGTTTGCCAAGTGAGCACCACCTTATTTAATGCTGCCGTGCAAGCCGGGTTACAAATTACCGAATCACACCACCACAGTTTACGCTCAAATTATGTGCCATTGGGTCACGATGCCATGGTCTCCGGCAGTTCGGATTTACGGTTTATTAATAATACTGGCGCACCAATTTACTTTGAAACCAGCTTCCACAATCACCGCTTATCCGTTACGATTTATGGACGCGACAAAGGTCCGAACATTACCTACCGTTTAGACACCGATATTGTTAAAACTCTGGAACCCAAAGAAAAATGGGACGAAACATTATCCGCGGACATCATTCAAGATTACGGTTTACACCCCCATGATTACGAACGCAGTTTAACCAAAAGCGGACAATTAGGTCATGTGGTCGATACTTACATTGAAACTTACCAAGGTAGCCGCCGCCTATCACGCAAGAAATTACGCCGCAATACTTATCAAGCTACTCCGCATTATTACACCTTAAACCAACGCGAAACAAAGCCTACAAAGCCGGAACCGGATAATCCGGATAATATTTTTTCAACTGCTTCTGATAACACAACCAATGTTTAATTAAGTCACTAGGATTGGCGTTATGTAAACGGCGTTGCATTTGCATTAACTCAACAATACGCTCATAGGTCGGAACTTGGTCATCAAGTTTTATTTTCCACGGAGCGCCACACAAAGCGCGACCAATCATGACCCCATCGGCATGAGTTTCCGCTAAACATTTTTCCAAACTGGCGCGGTCACGCACATCACCATTTGCAATCACCGGTACGGATACGGCGGCTTTCACAACAGCAATGGCGGCATAATCCGCGGTACCACGGTAACCGTCAACACCCAAACGCCCATGCACAATTAAACGCGTAGCGCCAGCGCGCACACACATTTGCGCAAATTCGACCGCAATATTGTGGTCCCAACCCAAACGGAATTTGACGCTTAATTGCTGTCCCGTTTTCTTTACTGCCGCGGCACAGAGGGCGATTAAATGTTCGGCTTGGTCCATGTGGCGCATCAAAGCACAGCCGCAATGATTCTTGACAATCTTGGGTGCCGGACACCCCATGTTTAAATTGACTTCATCATAATCGGACAATATACCGGATTCAATCACTGTGACAAAATCGGCTGGCTCACAACCAAAGAGTTGCACAACTTGTCGCACCCCGTCTCTGTGTTCGGTCTTTAACATCGCAAGCGTCTTTTGGTTTTCGCGCACTAGCGCAGTGGCATTAATCATTTCGGTCCAAACTTCGCGTGCGCCACATTCCATTAAGACCGCACGAAAAGCATAGTCCGTCCAGCCAGCTAAGGGTGCCGCCAAAATTTGTGGCTCACACAGAACGCACTTTGGTGTTTGGTTTGACGGACTGCTTAGTTTCATCTTGATAAGATACCACATTGTCATGGGCTTTGTCTTGATATTTCCCAAACAAAAACCACGCAATCACAGCCGACACGGTCACCCCGCCCACCAGTAACCAACCCAGTGCCGTACTAACATGCAAAGTCTGGGTCGCGATACCACTTTGAAAACCCACCCAATCCAACATAAAACCCACTAAAAAAGTCACGACCGCATTCGTGCATTTAGTACAAAATGTTAAAAACCCCGTTGCCATCGCAGTGCTTTCATTTTTAATGTTGTCGGCAAACATACTAATCGGCAGTGAATAAATACAGCCAACTCCACTACTAATAATAAAAATATTCAACGCCAACAACCACAGCACACAGTTATGCGGTAAAAAAATACGCGCCGTGAGTAATAAAGCAAAACCAGTCACTCCCAGCAAAACCACCCACAATGCTGTTTGTATCGTATTTTTTTTACCAATACGGTTACTCACAAAACACCACAAGGGTTGTCCGGCAATCACCCCCACAACCAAGCAACCCAGCACAAAAGAAATTTGCCACGATGTGAAATGAAAAGTGTAGGTAAAAACATGCATACCCAAAGTGGTTAAAAACGCACTACACGATAACGCAATCGCGTAAGCCGCAATTAAAAAAACATTGTTGCGGTTGTCCAAAACGGCAAAGAACTCGCCCAGCACGGAAACTTTCTTAGCGGACGGCGAGACACTTTGTGGTTGTGTGGTAGGTTGTGTACGAAAATGTCGTGTACCGAAAATTGCAAGCAAACCAGTTAACAAACACAGACAACTGGTAATCAAAGCAATCAAGTGATAGCCACCCACCGCGGTATGCATAGTCGCTAGCATCTTGGGATTTAAAACCAAACCCATTAACAATGACGGCACCATGAGTGAAGCGGATTGAAACACAGTTTTGTAGCTTTGAATACTGGTGCGTTCGTGATAAGTTTGACTCATGTCAAAACCGAGCGCTGCGTACGGTGTAGAATAAACGGTATTGAATGTTTCAATCAATAACAGAATACCCAACAACGCTAAAAATTTAATGGTTTCGTTCCAGGCGGGATTAATCCCCCAAATTAACAAATTTAAAAAAGCAACACCAACACAACCTAAAAGCATGAACAAGTGACGCTTACCCAAACGGCCGCGGTAATTATCCGATAAGGCGCCAACCAATGGGTCCGTAGCTGCGTCCCAAACGGTTGAAATTGCTATGGCTAGACCCATTAAAGTTCCCGACAAACCCAAAATTCCCGTGCCAAAAAACATGAGAAAATTATTGAGCATCTGGTTAACCGTGCCATAACCAAAAGCACCAACGCCGTAAGCTAACTTGTCACGCTGCGTCACTTTCATCTGTTAATATTCTATTTGCTAAAAATGTAATTTATCAGCATACTATATATAAATCTTATGGGGACAAATGCAGACAAACCAAAGTTTGATTTGATTACGGCTTCGCGTACAAAGAAGTATCGCATTATTACCGCTGTCGTTTTGGTTTTTGGGTTATTGTTAATGGGTTTGGGATTATTACTGCGTGGATTTGTGACGGAAACAACAGCACCAAATGATTTACAAATTAGTGAATTATCTGGATTAAACCACGGCAATTATACTTGTAACATTACCATAGACCAAAGTTTTATTTTGCGTACAGGTACCGAAATGGACCAAGCTTTATCGACACCAATTACTTTTAAAATCTATGACGGCGCCGAAGAATTTTTAGAAGTTCAAGATATGCACCACAACACTATTACACAAGCTTACCATCCTGGTATGTTTTATTTACATGTGCGTACTAACTGTCCCGAATTTAACAAATACAATGAACGACCAACGGGTAAACTACTCATCACTTGCGGTTCTTTCAGCAAGGAAATTACTTTCACTTATTACAAATACTAACCGACATTTTTTGCATATTGTGCTGTGTGTTACCATAAATATGGGCTATGAAACGCAAAAAATTTTTCAACAAAAAAGTTTGGCTGGGCATTGGTATTGTAGCCTTAGCCGCCGTCATTAGTATCATTGGCATTATTAATTTTGGTCGCGGAAATACTTACCAAATGGCGCTGGAAAACATCGCCGAAGCTCGCTTTTACTTAAAAACCGCAGGCACAGATAACCCGATTGGCAATGTTCAATTATACAGTGGTATCCGCGAAACCGATTATCAAGCGGACGGTATTGCCACACCAACAGTCGCTTTTACTGTGCTATCGGTCGAACCAACTAACGACAAAATTGTTTACAATGGCTGCATCACAACCGTAATCCAAATTGATGACCAAGCGCCCAAGACTTTGGTTTTGGAAAAAAATCCTTACGGCAATAATTACGCAGGAGACTTGGAAAATGCGTTAGATGTGAATGCCAAAGTTTCCGTAACATTCCAAGCAAACGGCGAAACCATTGGCACCGTTGACTTAACCCCTGTCATGCCCGCAGAAGCAATCAGTTGGGAAACCGCTTTGGAAATTGCGTGCCAAGCTTTGAACGGTGTAATTAGTACGGATACACGCATGGAAAGTTCGACCAAAATTTTATGCGATAACAGCACAATTAATACACCCTACTGGTTTGTGTCATTCGTCACCGAAACCGGCGACCGTCATTTTGTGGTCATCAGCCATGATGGTAAAGTTATTGGTACTAGCGAAAAAACCGCAGATGAAATACCTGCGGAAAAAGTTGCCTAAATGTTATAACTTAAATGTTTAACCACAAGAATGCATAGCCTACCAACAAACTTACGGTTAATAACCAACCGATTACAAAGAATTTTTCACGCCATAATTTCTTTTGGCGTAATAAGAAAATAATCCCCAAACCAGCATTGACACATAATCCACCCAACAAAGCGCTAAAAGTCAAACCGCCGACCAAATAAAATTCCGTCAAAACTACACTCGCGGCACAATTTGGAATTAAACCAACAAAAACAGCTAATAACGGTTGTAACCAGATATTCGCATTCAAGAACGCAGTTAATTGGTCATGACCAACCCAAACATCGGCAATACAACCAAACAAGAAACTAACCGCAAAAATGAAAATCCAAATTTTCAAACTGTGTAACAAAGGGTGTTTCCAGTCAAAATGTTTTTCGTCCACACTATGATGACAACAACCGTTATGCAAAACATGTGTATGTTCTTCTGCATCTTGATTGTTATGATGTGTATGTTGCGCATGACGACAGCCAAGTTCGGTCATTACAGGCGAACGGCGATAAAACAAACGGAATGTTAAATTTGCCAAGTAACCAACCAAAATTGCAATGCCAATTTTAGCAACTATCAATACAACAATCGCTAACCAGTTTTCTGGATGCGCCATTAACAACGGCAAAGCTTCATCACTGGTTGCCACGAAAATTGATAACAATGTACCAACCGGTATAATACCATGTGTAAACAAATCGGTCGCTACTACCGAAAAACCACACTGCGGCACAGAGCCGACCAAAGCACCTAAAACCGGACTGGCTTTACCACGCAATAAATGATTGTTGTGCAACTTATTCGCCCATTTGTCTTCGATGAACTCAATCAAGAAATAAACCACCAATAAAATCGGCAAGGCCTTGCTGCTATCAATTAAAGCTTCTAAAAATACTTCCCAATAAGCCATTGTGCAATATTATAAATTTAAATGCCCAAAATCACAAGGGCAAATTTATCGACATTTTTATACATTGGAACACATTCTCTTGCTACTTGTTTGTGGTCGGAGCGGCGGGAATTGAACCCACGACCTCAAGCCCCCCAGACTTGCGCGATACCACTACGCTACGCCCCGATTGGATAACGCTTCATCGTAACATAAGGCGCTGAAAACTTCAACCGTTAATATTCGACATTGTACAGGGTCAGTCCTTTGGCGGGTGCGGTCTTGCCAGCACGGCGGCGGTCACGCGATTTTAACACCGCTTGCACATCGGACTTTTCCAACAAAGTTCCCACGATAATCCGCACCATATTATGTAAAAATCCGTTGCCACGAATTACAAACCAAATCTCATGCGGTGTCGGTGTTTGAATGTCAAGACTGTAAATTGTCCGTATCGGACTCTTATCACGCAGCTCGGCACAGAACGCAGTAAAATCATGTGTACCCACCAAAACTTGGGCTTGGGTACGCAGGCGTTCGATATCAACTGGTTTATAAAGTTGCCAATGGTCAACATCCATGGACGGATGACGGGTCGGCGAAACATAACATTTATAAATGTAAGTTTTGGCTTTGGCGTCACTGCGCGCGTTAAACTTGGGTAAAATTTCCGCCGCCGTCACCGCGATATCGGACGGTAAGTAACTGTTGACGCCCAACAAAAACTGATAGATTTTCACATCTTCGCGCGGACACAAACAAGACACAACCTGCCCGACCGCATGGACACCGGCATCGGTACGCCCACTGCCGACAACTTTTACCGGCGCAGCAAAATAACGCGAAATCGCTTTTTCTAATTCATTTTGGATAGTACGCTGACCAATTTGTGTTTGGAAGCCCACATACTTGGTACCAATATATTCACATTGAATTTTTAAATGCACACCGCAGTTTAACATACCGCCCAAGTGGTCGGCAATTATGATTTTATTAAAATGCCACCACCTAATACGATGTCGTCTTGGTATAGCACCGCCGCTTGCCCGGGTGTTACCGCGCGTTGTGGCTCGTCAAAAATAATTTGCACTTGGTCGGCGGATATAATCTGTACGGTCGCGGGTTGCTCTTTTTGGTTATAACGAATCTTAACATGACAACGGAAAGTCTTTTCGTGCGGCGCGCCATTAATCCAATGAAACTCGGTAGCTGTGGCTTGACTTTGTAATAAGCCGTCGCGTTCACACAAACAAACTGTGTTTTCCGCAGGACAAATCGAGCACACATACAAACGCTGTGCCGCCGAAATATTTAAGCCTTTGCGTTGTCCGACTGTGTAATGAATAATGCCGCGGTGCTGCCCCAACACTTTACCGTCCGCATCTACAAAGTTCCCACAAGGATAAGTCTTGCCCGTGTAATTTTGAATCACAGCCGCATAATCGCCGTTCGGTACAAAGCAGATGTCTTGACTTTCTTTTTTGTCGGCGTTCGAGAAACCATGTTTGGCTGCCAAAGCCCGTACTTGTGTTTTGGTTAATTCCCCTAAGGGAAACTGGGTACGCGCCAGTTGTTCCGCGGATAAATGGTACAAAAAATAGCTTTGGTCTTTACTGACATCTACTGCTTTTTTTAAATAATATTGCTCCCCGCTTTTTTCAATCCGCGCATAATGACCAGTCACAATCACTTCACACCCCAAATCACGCGCGCAGTCGTACAAGCGGTCAAACTTCATATAACGGTTACAATCAATGCACGGGTTAGGTGTTATCCCTTGTTCATAGCTTTGAATAAATTTATCAATCACATGACTTTTGAAATCCGCGGTAAAATCAAACACATGAAATGGTATCTGTAAGCGTTTCGCAACTGCGCGCGCATCGGCGACATCTTGATTACTGCCACAGGTTTCCGCCGCCGCATCGCCACGCAACAACATAGTACACCCAATGCGTTCAAAACCTGCTTCCCCTGCCAATAACGCTGCCACACTGGAATCCACGCCGCCACTCATGGCAATCAACGCTTTCTTTTTCATTTTCATTAGCTTAATTATATAAGTAAGCCCGCAATTTGTAAATAATACATAATTCAATACCAATAAAAAAGAAACAACAAAAAGCGAAAGTGTATTACATGTTACCAACACTTTCACTTTTTGCTTTCATTTATTTAGTTGTAGAGTGGGCTTGTCTGTCGGAGCGTAGCAACGACACTTGTATCAAGACAAGCACTCAGTGCCATATTTATACTATTAACACTTCTAAATCATTTGGAACATAAATATTTCCATTAAAATATTTTTTTGCTTCGTTTGTATAAAGTTTTTTTCTATTTTTCAAGTCATTATCTTCTGTATGAAGAATAATTAAATTTTTTGCATTTATGGTTTGTGCTGTGATACTTGCTTCTTTAACAGTACAATGACCTTTTTGATGTGATTTATATATTTCTTCTTCATTATCTAAACAAAAACTTTCGTGAATTAGCCATTCCTTATTTTTGGCGAAATCAAACAAATCTTCTTTTAATGGTTCATCGCCACAAAATGCCAACTTATCATCTATAACAAAACCAAATTGTTTATCTTTCTTTGCGTGAATATCGAAGAAAGTAAAATTCATATCGTTAATTTTTACCATTTGCTTATCGTCAACAACATTAAATAAAATTCTATCTTCAAATTGCTTAACCATAGGGAACAACAATTCAATTAAAAGCTTAAGAACTTTCATACTTTTATCACTTCCATAAATGTTTAAATTTCCTATATAACTTCCACCAAAACTCATTTTTTGGCAAACATTACGAAGCACCCAAATTACACCAAGAATATGGTCAGTATGATTATGTGATAAGAAAATATTATGAATTTTAGTTATATCTATATTTGCAAGTTTTAATTGGTTAAGTATTTGATTTCCACCACCACCGTCAACTAATAAATATTCTTCATTGTTTTCAATAGCAAAACAAGTATTATAGCAATTTAATGCTCCGCCATTTCCTGTTCCTAAAATATGCAACTTCATAAATATCTCCTATATTATAGTTCATATTATAACATAAGATTCTTTGATTTGTATTGTTTTTAATATTTTAATAAAAAATACTTTATCTTTATCTTGATAAAGTATTTTAAATATTTCACTAGTTTCAAACAACTTAGACCTTGATTATTTTTTTTAATTAATTTGTTTTATTGATTTTTTACAATGTAATCCTGACCAAAGACTTGTTTTAACTGTGAAATAAGGTTATTATACCCTTCGGTGTTTGTTAAGACGCTTTTGGGTAGAATAACTTTTCTGTATACTGGAATAAAATTACTACTACCAACTCGAAGTTTAAAAGTTAAATCATTGCTGCTTTCATAAACTTTTGCAATGTATTGTTTATTGCCATAAGGACGATACAAACAAGCGTGTTCTATTTTAAAAGTTTCAAGATTTTTATTGGAATTCTTTGAAACAATAAGACTATCTCCCATAAAATCATATTTATAGATAAGTTTTTCATTTTTAGAATTATATTTACCTTGATTAAAGGAAACAACCGCATAAATAAGAATGAAAAAATCGAAAGCAACAAACATAGAAGCCGCCACAATTTGTCCCGCTAAGGCAGCCATAATCGTCATACCCACAAACATAACCAAGCAGAACAAACAAAGGAAACCAATAATTTTACCGCGTTTTTTATTCTCTTTTAAAATACTCTCATGATTAACTGGCACAAATAAGGAATTTTCCATTTTTATCTCCTTCTTTAGTGTTTCTATACTGTATCATTCTCTCGTTATCAAGACAACAAATTTCCCGCGATTTATTTAGCATTTATAATTCAATGCCAAGTTCTTGTGATGTTTGTTGGGTCTGCTTTCCTGCCATAGCTAAGATAGAGTTTTTCTCTGTCGAAGTTAAAACTTGAACTTCGGGCAAGAGATATTCGACACCCAAGAAATCATTTTTCTTTAAGTACGCAATCGCATCTTCCAAAGAGTTAGCATTGTTCAGCGTGTCCACCATTTCTTCAAAAGTCGGTACTGGCACATACTGCATTTTATGTTTGTTACGCATCTCTAATGCTTGCTTTTTAATTTTATATAAATCCACAAGCGTAGCTTTTTGTCCGTTGGTTAAATAGTTCATGCGCGGCAAAAGGTCGCTCACCTGGTAATCGCAGCGGTCCATAATTTTTAAAACCGACGGGAAACTCTTGTCACATTGTTCTAATTCCGCTGTGCATTGTTGATACAAGACATGAAAGTCTACTTGCGGCAAAGATTTATTTTCTTGTGCGATGCGCAGAATTAACTTTTGTTCGTCTGTTAAAAATTTTAATTGCGACACAATAGCATCTGTATGTTGATAGTCGTACTTTTCACAAATTATCATGACTTCTTTAAACTTTTTCGCATTATTTAATTCGCGTGCGACTACCTCGGGTGACACATCAATTTTAATTGATTCAGCTAAGGTAGCTTTTTTTGTTTCACGCATCAAATCAAACTTATTTTTATTGAATACAGATTCACGCAATACATTTTTGGATAATTTTTTATGTTCATAGCTTTTGATAATAGACTTAAAATCATCAGATAATTCATGTAAATAATTGTTCGGAATATACTTGTCTGCTTGGAAATTTTGAAGACTATTTTCCACGCCCTTACACAAAGACCACGATATCATTTGCGACACACAATCCGCATTATATGAACGATGGGGAACTTTATCAATAATTGTTGGTTGTAAATTCCAGTTATGATCTCTGGCAGTAATCCCAAGATTATGCTCATTAATTTTTCGTTCTGGATTAGTGCTATCAAAAAATGAATTAACTAAACCGCTGGAAATAATTTGGAGACTTTCCGCAGTTGCGTATTTATTCGCGCGTCCATAAAATTTTCCGGGCATATCTTGATGCAAATGAACACCATTTAATTTACTTACTTGGTCATAAGTAATAACACCACCATTTTCAAACTTGTCTAAATGCATTAGTCCAACAATATCATCGTTTTGGCTAATCACGCGCACGCTAGGAATATAATTACAAATTAGGTTTTCGGGTGCATATGATATTTCTAAACTGGCACGATTAATCGCAATAATTTCGTCCCTTTCATAACCAATGCTCGCTAATTTAGAGTTTAAAACTCCAATAACCTTAACAAGTTCTCGGTTGCCTGCGCAGTATGTAAAAAAGGTTATCCGCGACATATTTTGCTTGGCTTGCTCTAAATTCAAGCGTTGCCCCATGTCATCGGTTAATAAAGATAAAATGGCATTTGCAATTTGTTCCACCGCCGATTCATTCAGGCAACCTGTATCTTTTGAGACTTGAGCGTATTTAACACCCATAATATCAACATGATCAAAGAGATGATAATTTTTTTTGGGAGTAAACATTAAACCCAAATAATTTTCCACTATTTTAGCTAAACCGTTCGCTTCTTCGTTTTCAATTGTCATGTTACCTGAAAAACACAAAACTGTTGGCTTTTCAAATTTTAAATTTTCTAAATCAAGCCGTTCCCAATGATTTGCAGCATTTAAATTGCGTTTCCCAATTTCCACGGTTGATTGATGGTTTTCTTGTGTCATACTTTTACTATTATAACTGACGACAAAACAATTATCAACAAATGATATAAAATCTTTAATTGCTTTTTTTGTTGATTAAGTTATATTTAATTAGTGAACAACAATATATTGGCAAACTGTCCTAACTTTAACTTAGTTACGGCGCTTGAAAGCTACATCCCGAATAACGCACAAGAAAAAAATGATTTAATTGAAACAAAAAAGTTTCTAGTCAACAACACAAATTTATATTCAAGAACTAATTTACAAGGACACATTACTGGTTCAGGATTTTTGTTTAATCAAGATTACAGCAAAGTATTGTTAACACATCACAAAATTTTAAATGACTGGTTTCAGTTTGGTGGACACAGCGATGGCGATGCGAACACATTAAGAGTTGCCTTGCGCGAAACTTTTGAAGAAAGTGGCTGTGATGAAATTATTACATTAAACGATAAAATCTTTGATGTCGACTTGCAACATATTCCAGCTAACGAAAAGAAAAAGGAACCCGCCCATATTCATTATGATATTCGCTTTATTTTCCAAACAAACAATGAAAATTTTTGTATCTCCGACGAAAGTAACGAACTGCGTTGGTTCACCATGGAAGATTATGCAAAACTCCCCCAGACTGCTCCACGCCACCGTTTCTTACAAAAATGGCGAGAATTACGCCACCAAGAATTTTGTCGCACCATGGATTTTCACTCGTACTTAATCAAGACAGCCAAGAAAGAAGGAATACAAAAAATTGTCGCGGGTGGTATTGTTTTAAACAAACAACGCGAAATTTTGGTTTTAACGAGAAAACCCGACGACTTCTTGGGCGGCATTGACGAATTACCCAGCGGACATCTAGAAGACGGCGAAACATTATTGCAAGGCATGACGCGCGAAATTAAAGAAGAAACCGGCATGGATATCGCTCAAATTGAGTGTTATCTTGACCACTTTGATTATTTATCCGGTAGCGGTAAAAAGACTCGTCAATTTAATTTTGTCATTATTCCCAAAGATTGCCGTACCGTAACCCTAACCGAACATGATGCTTACCAATGGCAAACTGCGGCACAAGCACTTGCCAACCCCAAAATTACTCCAGAAGTAAAAAAATGCATTCAACTTTTCCAGCTCATCGAAAGCATTAAACAGACTCATTAACTGCTTCATGGGTAAGAGCAAAATTTTATTTTTTGGCAGGGGTAGCAGGATTCGAACCTACGATCAATGGGTCAGAGCCATTTGCCTTACCGCTTGGCCATACCCCTGTGTATACATGTGGCACGCGAACAATATAATATAATGCCAATCACCTGCCGATGACAATCAAAAATGCGGGGACATTTTCTGATTAATTTATATTCTTTACAAATTGAATACTGTCATGTATAATACATATTGTTACCAAAGGGGTGTCGCCAAGCGGTA
>JAFYKU010000013.1 GCA_017537405.1 Clostridia bacterium | reverse complement strand
TATGAACATTTAATTTTGTAATATCAATGTATGGTGCAATCTGTTTTGTGTATGTAGCTAAATTTGCTGCAATTTGTTCATCGGTGATTAATGCACGCTCAGTATTGCGACCACTTGGATCACCAATTTTAGCGGTAAAGTCACCAATAATAAAGTCAATATTATGACCAAATTTTAAGAAAATATTTAAAACAAAAATTGGACACAGATGACCAATATGAATATCGGCTCCGGTTGGATCAATCCCAAATTTAACATTTAATTTTTTGTTTAATAAACTTGGATCAATCGTTGCCGGTAGGGTGGTTTGTTTTTTTACATTTAATAATGACAACATCCTATCAACAGGCAAATTGCTCCAATCTTCATTAAAACGGTTAAATAATAATTCATCATATCTTAACATAATTTTTTACTCCTTTAATTTTAATATGCTTTCGCAAAAATAGTTTTAACTTTTGCAGGTTTGCCACATTTTACACATACATCCCCTTTGACAACCTTAGCTTCGAATGGTGCAACACGAGTTGAGACTCCGTTTGTTTCATTTTTGATGGCTTCTTCACAAGCAGTGCAATTACACCAAGGGGCTAAAACGAAATTTCCTGCATTAACACTTTTACATAGTTCTGTAAATGTTTTTACTTCTTCGGTACGCTGGTCACGGACCTCGGTTGCTTTTCTAAGCATTGTAAGTTGAATTTTTTCCAACAAGTTGGTAACATACTGTTCAATTTGATTTAATTTAACAGTTTCTTTAGTTAAGAGATCGCGGCGAAAAACTTGACATTCGTTGTTTTCGATATCGCGTGGCCCGACTTCAATACGCACAGGAACACCTTTCATTTCCCATTGATTAAATTTCCAGCCAGGCATATTTTCGCTTTCATCGATATCGACACGATAATGTAGGTTAAGCAGAGTGCGTTTGATATTATTAGCAGTATTAAGGACCCCTGGCTTATGTTGAGCTACTGGCACGATAATAACTTGAATTGGAGCTACGCGGGGTGGTAAAACCAAACCACGATCATCTCCATGCGTCATAACGATAGCAGCAATCATACGCGTTGAAGTTCCAACACTAGTTGTATAAGCATAGCGCGCCGTCTTTTTGTCATCTTGAAATTTGATTTCAAAAGCTTTGCTAAATTTTTGTCCTAAATAGTGACTGGTACCTAATTGCAAACTTTTTCCGTCTTTCATCATTGCTTCGACACCGTAAGTAATCTCTGCGCCGGCAAATTTTTCCTTTTCGCTCTTTTGACCAATAATAACAGGAATAGCTAAGTATTCGCGGAAAAATTTTTCATACATATACAAATCATCAAGTGCGTTTTTCTTTGCCGATTTTGAATCCGGAAATACCGCATGACCTTCGTGCCATAAAAATTCACTAGTGCGCAAGAATGGACGAGTTGTTTTTTCCCAGCGAATAACATTACACCATTGATTTAATTTCATTGGCAATTCTTTGTAGCTTTGTAGCCATTTAGCAATCATATTCCCAATAATAGTTTCAGAAGTAGGGCGGACATACAATTTTTCTGCTAAAGGTTCTGTACCAACATGTGTAACTGTTGCTAATTCTGGTGCAAAACCTGCCACATGTTCTTTTTCTTTTTCAATAAATGATGAAGGTATTAACATCGGGAAATATGAATTTTGATAATCTCGCGATTTTAAAATTTTATCCAACGAATTGCGAATATTTTCCCATAAAGCAAAACCGTAAGGACGAATTACCATCGTGCCTTTAACCGGCCCATAATCACATAGTTCTGTTTTTAAGACAGTATCTGTATACCACTTTGGAGTGTTTTCCAGCAGGGAAGCGATATCAGCTACAAATTTTTTCTCTGTATTTTTTTTATCTTTTAACACTGTTTTTTTATTCGTTTTTGAGTTCGATTTAGATTCATCTTTTGTGTTTTTTTTATCGTTTTTCTTGTCCACAATGATGGTAGTTTTCATATTTAATCAGTATACAATAACTTGTATTTTGTTACAAGTTTTTATTGTCGAGGCTAATTATTTTGATGCTTTTCTTATTATGTATTTTACTAATTTTGATTGTATTACTTTCACTTCAGATTTTCCTTGATTTAACTTCGTAAAAGCTGTCTTTTGCGAAGTTTTATAAATAAGTCTTTTTTGCATCTTTTTTATAAGCCACTACTTTATTAATTAAAATTGTCTATAAATATGTCTATATATAAATATAGAATACTAGCAGAGTTCTGTATATATTTATACTTTTAGTAAACAATATAAATATGGATATGACTTTATTTACCGAACCGCAACCACAAAACAAAAAGCTAAAACCATGGATGGTAGCTTTAATTATTATCGGGGCTACCCTTTTGATAGGCGTTGTCGGATCTCTCATTGGAGGGAAAATGGATGATACATATATTCAACCACCAATGTCACCTGCAGACTGGGTCTTCCCTGTTGTTTGGACAATAAATTATATAGCGATTGGTTTTGCAGCATTTTTAACCTTCCAGTCGAACCAGGTAGCAGCAAGGCGCCGAAATGATTTAATTTGGTATGGACTCCATTTATTTTTTAACTTGTTATGGCCTTTATTCTTTTTCCGTCTAAATTTATTAGCATTTTCAATTTTTTGGCTAGTTTTAAATATTGTGTCGGCTATTATTGTTGCTTGTCGTTTTTATAAATCGAATTTAGCGGCCGGCATCATAATTATCGTCTATATTATGTGGTTGTTCTATGCTTTTTACTTAAATTGCGGTGTTGCGGTTTTAAATATTTAACACACCACTACTCTTTTATTATAAAAATTTTCATAAAAAAAACTACCCTGCTGGATAGTTTTTTATTTTAATATTGATGGAATCTATGGAAAAAGCTTTTCTGAAAATGAGCTAGCATTAGCTAACCAAATTTTTGTGTTTTTGGCAGTAGGGGTTGTAGCACATTTTATAGAAAATATTTTTAATGGTGTAATTTCCGGATACAATAATTTTATCCTAGGTAATGGTATTAAATTACTTCGTTTGATATTTAGGACGTTTCTGGTTTTTGTTCTGTTATCAAAGATTAAAAGTGCTGTTATTT
>JAFYKU010000106.1 GCA_017537405.1 Clostridia bacterium | reverse complement strand
TGCTGTTGAAACGGCGCGTCTGTTCGACAATGGTGACTATATTACAGCAGCACAATTTGCCGCAATTAAAGATTGTTACTTTGCCGGCATTTTGCAATACGATGCCGAAATGAACTTGCCAGCTCATTACTTATGTGAACCGCCAGTGATTAATAATACTTTGACCGCATGGTTGTGTGAACACGGTGTGCGTCAATATACCGTTACCGAAACCGTTAAGTTCGGTCATATGACTTATTTCTTTAACGGCAACAAGAGTGCGCCAATTGACCCACAGTTAGAAACTTGGTTAGAAATCCCGAGCGATAAGTTGAATAACTTGTACGATAAAGCTCCCAAAATGCAAGCCGAACCGATTACCGAAAAATTGATTGCGGCGATTGAAAGCGGTGCATACGATTTCTTAAAATGCAACTTGCCGAATCCAGACATGGTTGGGCATACCGGTAACTTTGATGCAGCTGTTGTTGCTTGTCAAACTGTGGACGCGTGTGTCGGGCGCTTGTACGAAGTTTGTCAAGCTCATGGCGTGAACTTAATTATTACCGCCGACCACGGTAACGCGGAAGAAATGGCGGACCCCAGTGGCAAACCTAAGACCGCTCACACGAACAATTTAGTCCCAATGATTATTTGTCCGTTCGGTACACCAGATGTGAAATTACAAGACGGCGAATATGGTTTAACGAACTTAGCCGCGACCGTTTGTGATTTGATGGGCGTGCCGACCAATCCCGCCTTTAATCCAAGCATGATTCAAAAAGCATAATAAAAAACCATCCAGCAGGTGACGAACAAAACTTGACAAAAAGCAAAATACCACCTAGACTGGATTTATCCGGAGAGGTACCCAAGCGGTTAAGGGGCTCCCCTGCTAAGGGAGTAGCGCTGTAACAGGCGGCCAGGGTTCGAATCCCTGTCTCTCCGCCAAGAGCAAATAATACGAACTATTGTGGTTTGTTTAATAATTTATTTTATGCCAGAGATTGCTTTGGTGTAGTTGTTATTTTTAGTAAAAACAAATATTAAGTATTTTGAAAGTTGTATTTTACAAGATATAATTTCTGTATACACAAAGGAGTTTCTATGGCAGAAATAAAATTATTTAAACTAGGAAATGAAATTAAAGAACTTAAATCTAGTAGTGCAACTATTGAAAAAGAACTACAAAATATTATTGAGAAAAACATGTATGAGTTTTTTGGTGTAAGATTTTTGCAAAGTGAATATAGGATTGATAATGGAAGAATGGATTCTATAGGTATAGATGAAAATAATTGCCCTGTTATATTTGAATACAAGTGTCATTCAAACGAGAATGTTATAAATCAAGGTTTGTTTTATCTAAACTGGTTGCTTGAACATAAAGCAAATTTTAAGTTGCTTGTAATAGAAAAATTAGGAATGAAAGAAGCAGAAGAAATTGATTGGTCTATGCCTAGGGTTATTTGTATTGCCGCTGATTTTAATAAATATGATGAAGAAGCAATTAAACAAATCAACAGAAATGTTTCTTTAATCAGATATAAAAAATATGAAAATGATTTGTTACTATTTGAATTATTGAACTCAAACACTGTTGCTCCATTAGAAATAGAAAAAGATAATATAAACAAAAAACAAATTGATAAAACATTTGCAGAGCAATATGAAAGTGCACCATTAAAGTTTAGACAAATTTTTAATGAGTTAAAAGATTTTGTTTTATCGTTAGGAGACGATGTCTCTGAAAACACACTTAAATTGTATGTTGCATTTAAGAAAATAAAAAATTTTGCGACTATTGAGATTTATCAATCAAACATCAGACTAAATGTAAAATTAAATCCAGATGATTATAAATTAACAGAGTCATTAAGAGATATTAGAAATATTGGGCATTGGGGAACTGGTGATCTACAATTAATAATCAAATCCGAGAAAGATATTGAACAAGGAAAATTGTTGTTACAAAATGCTTATAATGAAAACTGATGATATTTAATTTTATCACTAAATTAAAAAATTTTGCCAAAACCAATGACGACTTTTCAAATTTATCAACAAACGTAGTCTAGACTCATTTGTTATACAGTAATTAAACACTCAAGTAGAAGTGAAAAATTCTTTTCTAAATATATACAAATCTATGAAAAGTATGTTATAATGTAACAAGATATTATGTAAAAGGAATAACTAATGAAAAGATTTTTAAACATATTATTAATTGTAGGGTTAACAATCGTTCCTATCCTTGCAATATTATTATCAGAATTTGTTTTTATGTAACAGACATTGGTTCGTTTGTTGGGGGAATTGTAAGTTATATTGGCACTGTAATTCTTGGAGTTGTATCTTTAAGCCAAAATATAAGATTACATAAATTAGAAAGGTCATCAAAGAAAACTAGAATTCAATTTGACGGAACATTGACATATAAAGTATCAAGTGTCGCTGATGATTTTGTGAAAAATTCTATACAATCACCAAGTAATTATTTTTTAATAAGCGATAATAAAGATTTTAAAGGCGAAAATTTAATCACTTTAAAATTCCCTTTTAAAATAGATGGATATAGTTTAAAGTATGCAATTTTAGATGGTGTTATAGTTAACGAAGAAGAACACAACGAACAACAATTATTTATCAATAAAAATGTAAGAACGGAAGTTGTATATTCTGTAAAGGACAAGACATTCCAAATCGAACTAGCAATTATAGCAACCGAGTTTAAGAAAATTCAGCAATTAATTAAATCCAACGACTTTATAATATCTTTGTATTACAAATTAATTAGTAGTGCAGATGTTACAAATTTGTTTATAACAAAGTTTAATCTTTGCAATTTTTTAGAATCGCAAATCGGAGATGATAAGTATGAAATGGATAATATTTCATGCTGGGAGGGCAACGATGTTTAAAGATAAAAATAAAATATCTTATTCAAATAGAGGTAGAACAATTGAACAAAACAATTCTGGGGAAAAATTAAGCTCTAAAACTTCTAAAACATCCTCAAAATCAAGCGCATCAACAACAAAGAAACACTCAGGATTTTATAAAAAATCTAAATAATACAATAAATTCTAATTCACCCAGCTCCGATACATATTTTGGTGTTGGCTTTTTAGTAATCGGCTAAATCACTTTCAAATTTGGTTTTGTGGATTGTGCCAACGGGGTGTTTTGGTGGGGCATAAACTGAAAATAATTTTAATGGTAAAGATTGTTCGTTAAGAATATTGTGATATGTATTGGCGGAAATCACGACCGCACATTCATTGTTGGCACAGCCTTTGAATGTTACGCTGTTCTTAGTTTTGCCGGTATAAACCGAAGCAATGCCATATTCAATAACTAGGATTTGATCGAGGTTGTCATGAATTTCTAATCCAATCTCGCCGCCGGCCGGAATGGACATTACGGTAATTTGCGCGTGCTCTCCGGTCCATAACTCGCGACGAAAGTAATTGTTGACGCAGGTGGCCTTTTTGACATTGATGATTGGCAAAAGTTCTTTTTCTATGTAGTGGTTTTCGTTTTCGTGCATTATTTTGATTACTCCTTTTATGATAATATTTCACTATACGAAGCATAGTGGTTTTCTGTGAAAAACAGTGTTAACTCACGCAGATAGTTTTTATGACTTAATTGACGGTGGTAATAGTGTTTTGTTATGCTGGTATATGGAAGTCTTGTTTGCCGTCTTGTATGCTACCTTAATTGGCTTTTATAATGTATTTAAGAAACTTGCAGTTACCAAAACTCATGGAACAGTAATTTTAGTTATGTTTACAACAACAGCATTTGCGTGCAGTTTAATCTGGTTACCATTTGGTGTTGCGGTACCGTGGCATCTTGTTTGGATACTTGCGTTAAAAGGATTTTTAATTGCAATCAGTTGGTTCCTTGTATTGAGAATTTTGAAGACTGTTGATTTGAGTATTGTTACTGTAACCGATGTTTTATCGGCAGGTTTATCTTTTGTATTAGGAATTGTAATTTTCCACGAAGGTACAAACTTGTGGCAAGTGATTGGTGCAGTGATTATTGTTTTAGGCGTGGTAGGAATTAATCTCTGTAATCGCGATAGCAAAGGACGAACAACAATGTTACAGATTTTAGGTTTAATCTTTTCGGCTTTGGTTTCTGTGGCATGTAGTGTTTTTGACAAATACACAACGACATATCTCACACCATATCAAGTTCAATTTTGGTTTTTGTTTTTTCTTTGTCTTTTTGTTTGGTTATTCTTTATTGTGGAATGTTTATGCTATAAAAAAGTTTTAATTCAAAAACAAGACTTGAAAAACTTTTGGATTTATTTAGTAGGTATTTTTTTATTCTTGGGTGATTTCTTTTTATTTCAAGCTTACAAAGTTCCAGGTAGCAAAATGATTGTGATAAGTATTTTAAGTAAACTCAAAGTTATAATTCCGGTCTTTATGGGTATCTTAATTTTTAAGGAAAAGCATATTTGGAAAAAGTTGTTGTTCACTGCAATTGTAATTTCGGGTGCAGTACTTGTTTCGGCTTTTTAATTCGCTGGAATGAATAATTACCATACGCGCCACGACCTTGCACTGTATTCGATTTTAGTTGGTAGAATTTTAAAAAAAGTATTGCAAGGGCTGTAACTTTTGAAACTAGTGAAAAACCACTTCAAGTTTGAAGTGGTTTTTATATTATTAAATAGAATTAATCCAATTTTTAAGAATTTGCATTAATTTATAATTCAATGTAAAATTTTCCTTTTTATTTGTTATACCACAGTTAATTTCAATTTGTATTGCCCAAATATCATTAAACTGCTTAACCATAGAACTACAGATAGTTTTAGAACATGCCATAAAGGGCTGGTCTATAGATACCTTAAAACAATCATTACTTAGACTTTCATTTAATTTGTTAAATAACCGTATATTATTTTTTATATTATCACCTAAGTGTATGCCAAGATTTATATCACAATTTCGATGTGATGCCAATCCATGAAAATCTAATATATACTTAATATTATATCTTTTAATTAAATCAATAATGGAATTTTTGTATGAGCTTTCATCATCGAAATTAGCATCATCATTATTGCATTGAGTCTTAGCTATTAAAAAACAATTTGTCTGATGATGAAGATAAAGAGCTGTTGATAAAGAACCAATCTCTTGTGCTTTACATTTCCCAAGCCTAACTTGAGGAACTCCATGAGGTGCTGAAATTAAAATGTTGTTTGAACCTTTTAAGATTATATGATCTTTGTTGCTATTCTTTTTAAGAAATGTTTTTCTTAAACTATTTAAATTATTAAATGTTAAATTTTCCACAATTGTAATATAACATAATTTGATAATTTAGAATTAAAATTTATAAAATTGACACTTAAACGTGTGCTTGTCTATATACAAGTGGCGTCGCTTCGCTCCGCCAGGACAAGC
>JAFYKU010000105.1 GCA_017537405.1 Clostridia bacterium | reverse complement strand
CTTCTGGTGCCAGTGTTTGTAAATTTGGTATTGCGGTTAATCGTCGTGTTGGTGGAAATCAAGAAACAGATTTTTATAACATTACCGCTTGGAGAATGTTGGGCGAAAACTGCGCTAAATTCATTAAAAAAGGTAGTAAAGTAGCCATTAGTGGTGACATTCAAATCCGTAATTATGAAGATAAAGAAGGCAATAAAAGAACTTCTGTTGAAGTTACAGCAGATGCTGTTGAATTCTTAGATCGCAAAGGCGATAATGGCAGCAATAGTTATGACCAAACTAACAATGTTGAAATGAAGCCAATTGCTGACGATTCATTGCCATTTTAATTAAAAGGAGAAATTATGGGAGAAAATTTATCAACTCGCGAAGTTATCGAAGAATTGAGTCGTCAAGAAAACAAAGCGAAGAAAAATGCTGGGGAAGTTGAAGAACGCAAAGAAAAGCGTGCACCTAGACAAAAACGCCGCATTTGTTCTTTCTGCATGGAAAAAGACGAAGCAAAACGCTCTTTGTATATTGACTACAAAGATCCTCGTTTGAAAAAATATATTTCAGAAGGCGGAAAGATCTTTCCTCGCCGTCAAACAGGTTTGTGCGCCGCTCATCAAAGAGAATTAGCTCGCGCTGTTAAAGTTGCAAAAACAATGGGTTTATTGTAATTTAATCACAATCAAATAAATAGCAGCATTCAAAAATAACGCATATATAAAATTGTGCGTTATTTTTTTGTTGGTATCGGCGGGGTATCTATGTCGGCCTTGGCTAAATTATTATGGATTCAAGGGAAAAAAGTGACGGGCAGTGATACCGTATCATCTGCGAATACACAGGAATTAGTTAAAATGGGTATCCCTGTTTACATTGGACATACAGCAAAAAACTTGTTGCATAAGAAAGTAGACTGCCTAGTAATTAATGGCGCAATTGTTGATGATAATCCAGAACTTTTATACGCGCAAAAATACGGTATTAAAATCATTTATCGAGAAGTCTTATTGGCTCAAATATCACGCAAGTATCAATCTTTAATTGCTGTCGCAGGTTGCCATGGCAAGAGTTCTACGACAGCCATGATCGGTGCTGTATTTGAACAAGGTAAGTTGTATCCTACAATTCACAATGGTGTTCAAGATAATTTGCATGTCGGCGAGAAACAATGGTTCATTACAGAGGCATGTGAATTTAGAAAAAGTTTTTTGCAGTTAAAGCCATATATTGCCGTTGTTACAAATGTTGATGCCGATCATTTAGATTGTTATCGTGATTTAGATGAGATTAAGCATTGTTTTGTGCAATTTGCTGGGCAGAGTGAAATACTCATAAAACAAGCATCAGATCGTAACAGTATGCTTTTGCGCGGTAAACAACGCACGATTACTTTTGGACTTTATGAAGGTGATGTTCACACCAAAAATTTACAAACTTTACCAGACGGTGGATATAGTTTCGATCTTGTCATTAATTCAAAATTGTTAGGCAATTTTTATCATATTCCGCGTTTTAGAATTCATGTTCCAGGTTTGCATAATGTGTTAAACGCCTTAGCAGCGATTACATGCGGTTTGGTACAAAAAATTGATCTAACATCGATACGGCAAGCAATTGCTAATTTTAATGGCATTGCACGCCGTTTTCAGCAATTTGCACGCGTTGGTCATACTCCAGTAATTTTAGATTATGCTCATCACCCGCGTGAACTTTTGGCTACAATCCGAACAGCAAATAGTTTATATCATAAATATTTGTTTGTTTTCCAGCCGCATACATATACACGAACCATATCATTGTGGAAAGACTTTGTCGATGTACTTAGCAAAGTGCCACATTTAGTTTTATATAAGACTTATGCTGCTAGAGGGAAATCCATTGTCGGCGGTCGAGCTTTGGATTTAAGTCGTTATTTGCATACAAAATATATTGCTAGTCCCGAAAAATTGGGGGATTATTTACAAAAACAAGCGCCATTATACGATGCAATTATATTATGTGGTGCTGGTGATGTTGTGAGTGGTGAATTTTTGCGTAATACAAGTTTTACAACATTTGATTGACAAGTTTTATTAATCGTGATAATATCATCTTTATGAAAGAAAATATTCATCCTAATTATCACGAAACCGAATTTGAATGTGCTTGCGGTAACAAATTTACATGTGGAACTACCAAAGAAGGTAGTGTTGTAAAAATTGATATTTGTTCAAAATGTCACCCATTTTACACAGGTAAACAAAAAATTGTCGATACAGCAGGTCGTGTTGACAAATTTAATAAGCGTTATGCACAAACAAAATGAAATTAGCACAGTTGATTGCGCAAACTGGTGAGCAAGAAGCCACTATCCAAGTCTTGTGTCATTTGTTAGAAGCAGAACGCACTAATGTTTTTTTAGTCAAAGACATTAGTGATTCAATTGCTGAACAAACTATTAAAATAATTAATCAATACAAAAATGGTACTCCTTTGGCATATTTGCTTGGGAGTACATATTTTTATAACCGAAAATTTCTAGTAACGAAAGATGTTTTAGTTCCGCGTCATGATACCGAAGTTTTGGTTGAATTAACAGAGAAAAAAATTAAATGGTTTAGCGTAAAAATAAAAACAACTTGGACAGATACAAATAAAATTGCGACTATTTTTATTAAGGACATTACTCTTGAAGAAGAAAATCGTCAAAAAATGCGTGAATATACAGAAAAGGACAGTGTTACTCTTCTACCAAATAAATTAAAATTTG
>JAFYKU010000104.1 GCA_017537405.1 Clostridia bacterium | reverse complement strand
GGCTTATTGGGAAAATTATCATAGTCGTTTTGTAGAAGAAGATTTGCGGAATCCGAAACATATAAAAAAATTGCAAGAAATAAAAATGCAGTTTCAATTATAAATTTAAGTACATAACTTTGGATAAAAATGCAATAAAGACAAAGAATAAAGTTATGGCTAATATTAAAGATAAAAATTTAAAAGAAGAAAAAAACAAGCAAATAGAAGAACAAGAGACCGCACTGTGTACCGATTGTGTGGATTGTGATTGTGGCAGCGGATACGACACCGGTTTTTTGTACCCGTTTTGGAGTGATTTATTTTGGGAAAGACCTTTGCGTCGCGAAATGGGAAATTTACAAAATTTGATGAGAACAGATATTGAAGAAACGGCAACTGGTTATGAATTCAAAGTGGAAGTGCCGGGTACGGAACGCAAAGATTTGAATATCGGTTTTGAAAGCGGGTATTTGACCATTGCGGTGAACAAAATTGGTAGTGGAACACAAAGTCAAAATAAGTATTTGCGGCGGGAAAGGGTGGCAAGTGCTGCATCGCGGAGTTTTTATGTGGGGGATATTGACCAAACGCAAATTAAAGCGACTTTGCAAGACGGAATTTTGACGGTAACGGTACCGAAAGAAGTTAAAAGTCAACGGCATCAAATTGAAATCAAATAAAAACAATAAAAAAGCCTGTCATTTTGGCAGGTTTTTTGTTTGGTGGGAGTTCACGGACTTGAACCGCGGACCGACCGGTTATGAGCCGGTTGCTCTAACCAACTGAGCTAAACTCCCGTAATGTAAATGTAACAACAATATAGATGATTGTCAAATAATTTGCTTTTGACAAATACTTTTTTATAGTATATAATAATCTTTGTAATTGGCCGGGTGGTGAAATTGGCAGACGCGTCGGACTCAAAATCCGATATCGGCAACGATGTGTGGGTTCAAGTCCCACCCCGGCCACCACATAAAAGCGGGAATTTATCCCGCTTTTTTTGTATAAATGTGGTTTTATTGGTAATAATCGAAGCATGAACCCATTAGAAATTAAAACTAAACAAATAGATGATTACTTCATGAGTTTTCAAAAGATGTATCCAAAAGCTTATGATAAAAAAACAACAAATCCATACACTAAAACGCGTGTCATTTTGATGAATGGGACAGAATACGAAAGTGTTTGGTTTTTACACCAATTTGCGCGCCATTGTGATGTTCAAGAAATTAAAGAAGCTTTATCGCTGGTGCGCAGTCAAGAACAGCAACAACAAAAAATGATTGCTTGTTTGAAACCATTAGATGAAAGTATTTTGGAAACGACCTTGGCTTATGAGCAATTGGCGATAGATTTGACGGCGACATTAGCGCAAACCGATGTCAATAAAAACAACATTGAAGCATTAGATTTTGCTTTGTTAGAAGATTTTGACCATTTATATCGTTACAGCAATTTGATGATGTTAGATATGCCAAAAGCTGATCCAGCTGATTTAGTAGGTAAATTTACCGAAATTATGCCGGGGCGTCCGACTTTGGCGCATCATCGTTACCCAAAAGACAATTTACGCAAAGCTATGAATGCGGATAAAAGTGACCTTTATTCTAAGTTAGTGGCAGGAATTATTACAGCGGCGGAACAACAAACCATGAATTACTACATGAATATCGCGCAATGGTATAAAAACGATTTGGGGCGCCAATTATATTCCGAAATTGGTATGGTTGAAGAAGAACATGTAACTCAGTATGAAAGTTTGAAAGATCCAACTTGTACTTGGTTAGAGCAGTGGGTGTTACATGAATATACTGAAGCTTATTTGTACTACAGTATGGCGGAACAAGAAGTGGTGCCACATATTAAACAAATCTGGGAACAGTTTTTTGAAATGGAATGTGCGCATTTGCAATTAGCATGTCAAATGTTGGAAAAATACGAAAAAACTGCTCCTAATAAAGTTATTGGGAAGGGTGAATTTCCGCAATTATTACAATTGGGAACAAATAAGGATTATGTGCGTGATGTTTTGGAGCGTACTGTTATGTTAACCAGTAATCGTCAACGCTATGTCGATGTGATGAATTTACCGGCCAATGCAGACTTTTTCCAATATCAAGAAAAAGTAATTGCTGATGTTAATTCGACACCAAGTCATGCTGTTGTGGCGGAAGCGATTGCAAAAACAGGACAGGATTATCGTTTCCAAGATAAAGCTCATCCGATTAAAGAATTGCAAAATCGCAAGAAAGATAATACTGAATTGGCTCGCAGTCGCACCGAAGTGAAATAAATTTGATAAAACAGTTGCATTTTTGTAAATCTGGTGTTAAGATAAAGAAGTGGGCCACAATGTCCATTTTTTTAAACCATAAGGAGCGGCGATATGGAAAACAAATTTCAAGATTTATGCCAAAAGGTTGTTAACGAAGCAGGTTATGAACTGTTGCGTGTTACTTGGAAAAATCGTGAATTATGTTTTTATATCAATAAAGAAGGTGGAATTGACCACTCGGATTGTGAAACCGTGACCAGGTTAATAGAACCAATTGTCGATGCCAATGATCGTGAATTAGGCGAAAGCTACAGTTTATCGGTAAGCAGTGAAGGTATTGACGGAAAAGATTGGGAGTAAAAGGAGATTATAATGACATCAAAAGATTTTTTTGTTGCTTTAAACATGATGGCCACAGAGCGTGGTATGGAAATTAGCGAAATTATTAAGGATTTAGAAGAAGCATTATCTGTTGCTTTCCGCAAGGCGCATGGGGAAGCGATGAATGCGCGTGTGGCTTTGAATCCAGAGCGTAATACAATTCGCGTTTATAGTTATAAAACTGTTGTTGCTGATGAAGATGAAAAATTGGATTCGGACGAAGAAGGTTTTGTGCCTTTCGATTACGATAAGTTTATTACTTTGAGCGAAGCTCGCGAAATTAAGAAGTCAATCAAAGTTGGTGATGTTTTAGAACAAGAAGAAAACCCAAAAGATTTTGGTCGTGTTGCTGCCGTAGCTGTAAAACAAGTTTTGAATCAAAAAATTAAAGAACGCAATCGTAATGCAGCTTTGGAAGAAATGTCAACCCGCGAAGATAAAATTGTTACTGCAAAGGTAAATCGTTACGAAGGTGGTAAATATTTCTTGGAAATTCCTGGCAGTTCTTTGGAAGGTATTTTGGACGAACGCAACAATTTCCCAGGTCAAACTTTCAAGATTGGCGACTTTGTTAAAGTTTATGTACCAAAGATAAAGGATATGGGTTATACAAACGATGTTTTTGTAACTCGTACGCGTCCAGAATTTGTTAAAACTTTGTTTATGCTAGAAGTTCCAGAAATTGAAAAAGGCGAAATTGAAATTAAAGCTGTTGCTCGTGAAGCTGGTTATCGTACTAAAATTGCAGTGGCTTCAATGATTGCTAACATTGACCCTATCGGTGCTTGTGTCGGTGCGAAAGGTGCGCGTATTAATGCAATTTTAGATGAAATTCGTCCAGAAAAAGTTGATATCATTCCTTGGAGTGAAGACCCATTGGAATTTATTGCTTCGGCTTTGTCACCAGCAACTGTTTTGCGTGTTGAAGCTAATGAAGAAGAAAAACGCGCTCGTGTTGTTGTTCCCAATGATAAATTGTCTTTAGCAATTGGTAAGGCTGGTATGAATGTTCGTTTGGCTGCTAAATTGACCGGTTGGAAAATTGATGTAAAGAGTGAAGAAAAAGCGAATGCAGAAGATGCTGCATACATTGAGGAATTTACACTCGGTGGCGAATAATTCCAAGGTTGAGCGAATTTGCTGTGTGTGTCGCAAGATGCAATCAATCACCCAAATGGCGCGTGTAGTGCGTGTGCAGGGTGATTTTTTGCTACAAGGAAATAAGCGTTTAAGTGGTCGTGGGGCACATGTTTGTCCGCAATGTATCCAAAGTCCAAACTTACAAAAATGTTTATCGCGTAGTTTTAAAGCACCTTTTCCAAGCGAATTGATATCGCAAATAGTTAAGAATAATTAAAATAATGAAGGTAATTATATGGATTTATGTTTGATATTTCCAACAAAACTGTGTTATAATGTACCAGTTGGAAGGGTGTCAGAGTGGTCGAATGAGCTTGTCTCGAAAACAAGTGTGCCTAACGGTACCGCAGGTTCAAATCCTGTCCCTTCCGCCAATTTTGTCATAAAGTTTTAGATAATAAAATTAAACATATGAAAGAGGTATTTGATGAAATATTGTGAACATTGTGGAACTCAAGTTTTAGATGAAGCTGTAATTTGTTCGAAATGTGGTTGTGGTGTGGCTGCGGTGCGTCCTGTTAATGTTGTTCAGACACAAGATTACAAATATTGTAAACATTGTGGGCAGCAAGTATTGCGTGAAGCTGTAATGTGTCCGGCGTGCAAAGGGGATTTAGGTCTACAAAGGGGAAATAGTAAAATTTTACAAATTTTAGCCAAAATATTTATGATTTTGGGTGCTGTTGCTTGTGTGATGATTGCAATTTTCTTTTTAGTATCGGGTATCGTTTTGAAAAATGTTGATAGTATTGCCGATTTATTATCACAAAGTCATGTTGCATTTGATATTGCGGTGTTATATGATGTCAATGTCGATTTGTTAGCAAATATTTGTTTAATTTGCGCACTAGGTGTATTGTTGCCATTATTTTATGTAATTCCAATGACTGTTCATTATTTCAAATCTACAAAAAACAAAAAACCATTGAGTACAACTTTTAAAGTTTGCACTTTATTGTTTGTAAATATGATTGCAGGAATTTTAATGATTTGCGATAATGATGAGGTTAAGTAATATATTTTAAACAAAGGAGTGCTATGAAATATTGTGAGTATTGTGGAAAACAAGTTATAGGTGAGTTGTCAGAATGTCCAAATTGCGGAGCAAATGTTGTGCAAAAAATAGACAAACCAAAAGAAGTAGTCGCGACCGGGAAATATTGTATTCATTGTGGTAGTCAAATTTTGCCAGAAGCTGTGATTTGTCCAAAGTGCGGTTGTGCTGTTGGAAAAAATAAAAGAAATGTTTCAGAATCAGACAAAAGTCGTATTTTGCAATTAGCAACGAAAATTTTTATGATGATTGCACTCGGCAGTTGTATTGTTAACGGAATAGGGGCAATACTAACTTCGGGGTTGTTTGTCGTTGGGTTGGGGCAGTTAGAATTTTCTTATACGATTTTTACATCTTTAATTCCATTAGTTTGGGTCATTCCAATGACAATGCACTATTTCAAAGCCACAAAAAACAAACAACCTATTACTAAGGGAT
>JAFYKU010000103.1 GCA_017537405.1 Clostridia bacterium | reverse complement strand
CTAGATGCATTAAAAACTACAGTTAAAGTTAATCCACGGGGTGGAATTAAATATTTAAACATTACAGATTCGTTTACATTAGATAGTATTACAGCTGCTACTTATGATTTAACAGTACGTACTGATGAATTATTGACGAATGCTTCTGTTTGGACAAATGGGGTACTGAATTACACATTCTTGTATCAAGATGTATATTATAAGATTTTTGATGATGAAACTATTTCTTACATTAATATGGAGGGTGGTAAGGCTCAATTAGAATTCAAGTTAACCTATTTAGGCGTTTCTGAACCAGTTAATGGATACTATACTTATTGGTTAAAGATTACTGTTGCAGTTGTTGTTAAAGTTCCAGATGTTGATCCTTTTTATGAATTCTCTGGTGCGCGTTTATATGTAACTGAGGATTTAACAGGTTCGGCATTAGTCAAGACACCTATGTCGGATTCTGCTGAGTTGAATTTGATAAAAGATGGTGTATCTAATATTACGCTTTCACATTTCGCAGAAACTAATGCTGTTGCTGCTAATAAAAATGCCGTTTCGTTAACCGAAGGGCAAACAAATTCAGGTGTTATTTATCTTGACGACAATTCTCTTGGCGGTATTTTGGTTGTTTATCCAACTCCATATTTTGCAAATATTACGAATATTGATTTATCAACTAAAAAAGTATATGAACAAGATGTTATTTTAGGATATGATTTATCTGGTAAACCAATTAAAGATAAAGTTACATATTCAATTGGTTTTACACAAATGGTATACAATGAGGACCAAAAATTTTATCAACCATATATTTCTGGTAGCTCCACGCCGAAAATGATTTCATCTTGGTCTAGTGCTGGTGGATATAAATGGAACGGTAAATATTATTTTAAAACTTATGTTGTTTGTGATTCGAATACTAGTCAGCGTTTAGATGATGGGGCACAATTTACTGTAGAGGTTGCAATTAAGGGTGAAAACAATACAACGAAAATCGCGGAAGAAATGATTTTGGTTGCTAAGTATAAAAATAGTTTTGTAATTACTCCAGATGACGATGTGGAAGATTATGCTGTTTGTACCATGCAACAGATTCAATATCAAGCTTTAGGTACAACGGCTGTTTATGATATAGCTTTACCGCTTGATTGCAATCCTAATTATGCTGGTTTCACTTTTAATGGTATTTCTTCTGCGTCTAAAACTATTGAAACCAGTCAAGCAATTGTAACGATTGATAGTGTTGCGCAGGTTATTTCTGTATATTTAAAAGCTGATTCAAAAATCATAAACCAAACTTTGGAAGTTCGTATTCCATATCATCGCCAAGGTGATTATGTAAATCCTTATTTAAGTGTTGTGATTGTTCCTGTTTATTTTGAGTTTGAATCTTTGGAAGTTGTTGATCACTATGAATCGCCTTTACAGTTAAAAAATGGCGAAGCAAATAAATTAAAATATAGCGGATTGTTCAGATATGATACAAGTATGTTAAATAGCAGCTTGTCTGAAAAAATCAAAGCATTTAATTATAGTTTACAAGCAGGAACTTTGTTTTATTTTGATTATGAAACAGCCGGTGAAATAAGCGTTGAATTTTGTTATAATTATGAAAATGGGGTTCCTGTTTTAGCTAAAAATGGTATTTGTCGTCATGTTCAAGTGTTTGAATACGATGTGATTACAGAAAATGCTGTAACAGATAAACGCACTGAATATTTAGCGGTTGGTACATCTAAGACATTTACTTTTGAAAATTGGGATTCGTTGTATGCAAACACGGTTTATTTAAAAGACGGTGATAATTATGATGCAATTTCTGATTATTGGGAAAGAAATTTAAAAGTAGTAGGGCGTAACAATGTTGAAATTACAGTAAGCCTTATTAATGAAAGTGCAAAACCAAATACTGATGCTTATGCAGCCTTAATTAACCAAAAAGAAATTGTTATTCAGGTATATTCGACAGGTAATACAATTACTCCGCAGTTAGAGTTAACCATTATTCCTGTTTACTTTACAATTAATGAATTTAAATTACAAAATAATCCTGTTAATCCGATTATTGCTTTAACAAAACCTGTTACTGTTACGGTAGCGGCAAGCGGCATTGATGCTGCAAGTGATGCTGAAATTTTGAATAAAATAAGTGCGTTTAACACTGATTTGTTAGCTTTGCAAAATAATTTGGCGGATACTAATGATTTAATATTTAGTCGTGTCGCTAATGATAATGGTTTCTTGAATTTTAATTTTGATTCAAGCACTCGTACACTTACACGCGCTGATACGCAAAATCCAACTTCTGCAGTTAGTTATTTGTTAGTATCAACATCAATCAAATATGTAAATGGGTTACCTACAATAGTATCAAATGGTAAAAAGATTTCTACTTATTTTACTGTGTGTACTTTTGGGGAAGAAAGTGAAGATGATAGTGAAGAAGAATTTGAACTTGCGCCAGAAGGTCGAACACGCACTGTAGCACAAGCAATTGGTACTACTGTAAGATATAATATTAGCTTGCCAGGTATTGTTTATGACAGTGTCTTAGTTCAATGTGAAGTAGATGCAAATAATCGTGTGCTTGAGTCTTCTAACGATAACTGGAAGGCATATTTTGATTTGCAGGATGGTGTTATTACTGTAGTTATAAATAAAGATACAGAATTGTTTAATAAAACATTGCGCATAATGGCGTATAGTCGTGATGGTCGCTTAGTTTATATTTTAAATATTATTCCTGCTTATTTTACCGTTGAACAAATATTGTTAGCGGATCATTTAAGTGAAAATCCGATTTTGGTTAAATCGGGTGCGGTTAATTGGGTAGAAAATCTTGAATTGGATTTTGCAGCTAAACATGCTGGAAGTTTGGAAAATTTTGATTTAACAGGTGCAATTAGTAATTTCCGTGCAGCTTTAATGAATTCGTCTATGGTTTCGCGCCTTGAAAACAAGGATAATGTGGTTATATCTGCAGGTATCAATTATATCAATGGTATTCCTACATTGGTAAATTGGTATAATGCAAAAATAAAATTGCAAAATTCGTATTCATATTTATTTTATGATGGTGTACCTGAAGTTACTAAGGTTCAATTTTTGGGTCAAGAAACTATATACAATATAAACAGAACTTTTAGTGCAATTAAAATTTTTAGTGAAGGTAATTGGATTGATTTAGATAACAATCCTTACTGGTCAATCATAAGGAATGATGAAAAATCAATTAAGGTTATTTTATCAGATGATTCTTCTAGCGTAATTGGTTCTATTATTCGTGTCGGTATTTTTCAGAATTATGATGATGTTGATCCAATTTATATATTAAATATTATTCCAGCATATTTTGTAGTGGAAGATATTACAGTTAAAGGTCAAACAGTTGAAGATCGTTATGTCGAATTATATTTTGGTGAAGCAGTGGATTCACCAGCTAAATTAGTCTTTGATGCAATTCTTAATGAAGATTATTCAAGGAAAGCGGAATATAATATTCCATCTTTAGTAAATAATTTTAGAAATGAATTCCAAAATGTTAAAGCCGGCTTAATTGGTCGCTATTATGATTCAGATACAATAGCAGGTGACTTGTTAGTAACATTGTATTTAAACTATGAAAATGGTTGTCCGGTTTTGGTTGATGCATCAGAAAGCGGTAATGATTTTGTTGTTCGTTTAGATGCTAATTTTACTTATAAAATTTATAAGAAAGGAAATGGAAATAATGATTTCCCACTGAAACCTACTGGACCACGCACGAGAACAGAAATTCAAGCAGTTGGTACAATAAATAACTATGTAATTGATCTGGATAAAGAATTACTTTTAGATGATTCGAATTTGCCAAATGGCGTTGTTGTGAACTTAAATAACAATGTTTTAACTGTTGAATTGTCGGAAGATGCTGATTCACTGTTAAAGCAAGCAGATATTGAGATTAATTTGTATGCAGAAAGTGTTTTAGTTTTCGTTTTAGAAATTCAACCTGTTTTGTATGAAGTAGTTGGTGTAAAAACTGATAATTTTGGTCAACCAATCTATTTGTCAAGCTTGAATTTAGATGTTGCAAATATAAGTTATTGTGCCATTGCAAAATACAATCACGAAGTTTCTTACGAAGGTAAAAATGTACAATATTATATTGAACAATTTAATGCTACATTGAATTCAGATTTAGTTTTTGTTGAATTAAGTAATCAATATTTAAAAATTAATTTAGCTGTTGATTATGGGGTTTCTGGTTCGAAATTGCGCAGTGTTCCGGCGTTATTAAATGTTAATAAGTATCCGCTTAATGTGATTGAAAGTTATATAGAATTTACAGATAATCCACAAGAACAAAGTACAACAGCGGTAGCTTATCAAGCTGTTGGTACTACTGAAATTTATTACTTAGGTGGTTCAACTTTTGCCGGTGCAGAAGTTACTGGTATTAGCGATTCTTCAGTTACTGCAAGTATAATGCAAAAAAATGCTTCATACATTCTAGAAGTAAGTATTGATGCAAATGTAAGTTTAATTGGTGATAATATTACAATTAAAATAAAAGTTAGCGATAAAGAATATACACTTATTATTAATCCAGTATGGTTTGTTGTTGAAGGATTTGAAGTGGTTAATCATCCAGAACGCCATATGTGGTTAATTAACATGAATACAGAAGATGAACTTGATAATTTGTTATTCCAGGTTCGTTCGCGCCATGCAAATAATGCTGATGATAATTTTAAAGCTCAATTGCAAGCACAAATCTCGTCATTTAATCAGAAATTAATAGATGAATGGAATCAAATGATTGAAAGATACACAATTGGAAGTTCTTATTTAGTAGTGCGTGCTGCTGTTGATTATAAAGACGGTATTGCTTCGTTAATTAATATTGATGATGCAGAAGCGACTCAATTTGTGCGTGATGTGTTTGAATATGTAATTTATTCTGATGCTGATTATGATGTCGGCGAAATTCGTCCAGTTCCAGCACAGCCATCTGTAATGGGTTCCACTCAAGTAAGGCAAGTTATTGGTACCAAGAAAAATTATTCTGTTAATGTTAATGGTGAAGCATCTTATAAATATTTGTGGGTTGAAAATGCCGGCGATTTGAAAAACACATATACTGACGCCAATTCAGGTTTATTGCAGATTGAATATGAAGATGTTATTGTTTATGTTGACAGCCAAAATAAGAAGATTCAAGTTGAACTGGTTGCTAACTATTCGGAAATTTTAACAAAAAATATTCGTATCTATGTGCCTTATTTGGCATCTTATAGTAGAGGAATTTGGTATAGTCATTGTATCGAAATCACACCAGTATTATTTGAATTGGAAGGTTGGACTGTTGTGGCTAAAAATCCAAGTCTTAATACTTTAATTGCAGATAAAAATAATGAAGATTATTTGTTATTAACAGATAAAACTGCTGAATTTAATTATGTTGCAAAAATTAAGAAAGGTGAAATAACCAATAATATTTTGATTGATTTATTTGAACAATCAATAGCAGAACTTGAAACAAACGCGGTAGAAAATATAGAAACATCAGTAGAGCAAGGTCATAATATTTCATTTAATGGACCTGTTTTATCTACTAATTACCCAGATAGAAAATTGGAAAATATAGTTGGATTGTCTTTTTATGTAACATATAAAAATGGTATTCCAGAGTTTGATAAGAAAAAATTAACTACAAATGAAGTTTATAATCAAATTTCTATTTCAACAGGGTACACTGTTGATGAATGGGAAGAAATAGAGAAAGGATTATTAGCTAATGGTGTTGCTTATACCATTCAAGCGATAGGTACAGTACAGTCAAATATATTGGAAATATCAAACGCTGTTAAATTATTTACGAATGATATTAAAGTTGTAAATAGATTAACGAAAGAGCCGGTTAAAATCCCAGGCGAGCGCGAAAATTTAATTTCGGTTAAATGTGAAAATTTTGATAAAGCCACCAATAGCTTAGTAATTAAAATTGCCTTAGCACCAGTGGATGCATTGCGTTTTGAAAACATAGAGATTTTAATCCCATATGCGAAAGAAACAAATCCAGAAAAAGCAGAATATGTATTTTCATATCGTGTAACCCCTGTATTATATATTGTAAATGGGGTATACCTTGTTGATGCGGAAAATAATTTCGTTGAATTAGGAAATAAAGATGTTAAATTAGAGTTGGGAATTAATATTGTTGCTTGTGATGATTATAATTTAAGGGGTAGTGTTGCTTTTAGATCACAAAATTTAGAAACCGATATTAATGACGCTATTAATAATAATACATTAAATTTTGTCGTCAGTGATGGTGAAGATGATGATGTTGACGATATTAATGTTGCAATTAAATCTTATGACGGTTTGCGTTGGATTAGTCGTATTGATAACACTGAAGTTTTAAATTACATTAAAGCATCTTTAAATTTAGATTATCAAGATGGATTACCACAATTGATTACTAATGGTTCATTTGCAACTAATTCAGTTCCTGTTGAAATACAAGTACAAACAAAAATGATTGAAATTTCAGATGGAGATTTGGTTTTCCCAGATCCCGATCCAAATCCGAATCCAAATCCAGACCCAGAGCCAAATCCAGGGGATAATGAAGATATATATAAAAAGCCAATAGCTTTAGGTGGAATTGAAATTACTCAATTAATTGGTAGCACAGATCGCTACACTTTAAGTGATATCAGTGGCGAAGTGTTATATCAAAATTTATGGGTTTCTAATGCGGGTACTGTTGTTGCTCCATTTGAAAATGCATCAATGGAAATGACAAAAATTAATGAATTCTTAAGCATTGCTGTTGATCAAACAAATAATACTTTGACCGTAAAATTGGAGCCAAACTCAGCTTATTTATTAGAACCAATCAATATTTATGTTCCGTATATTGATGAGGTAGATGGTGAAGATGTTTGGTATAGCTATTGTGTTCAGATTACACCAGCATTGTTCAAATTGAATGGTTGGACAATTCAAGGTATTGGTGAAAATGCAAATCATTTAATTAATAAAGATGAGCATTATTTATTAACAACAGCAGAGCCAGTTGGCATTAAATATATTGCCGATATTGAACATTGTATTCAAGATAATAATTCTACATTATTGGCTAGAATTAACCATGAAATAGAAACCTTGGAAAATGATGCTGCTAAATATATGAATGTGACCACAACATTTGGTAACAATATTGATATTAATGGCACAATATTAACATGTAAAAATTTATCAGAATCTGATCTTAATCGTATAAGTTTGGTAACATATTTAATTTATAAAAATGGCATTCCAAAATTAGTAGAAAGTAGTAAACAAATTGCATATAGTGAAATTACGGTTTCAACAAGCTTTACTCCGGAAGAATGGAATGACATTATTCTTTATGAAAAATTAAGGACAGATGAAATTTATGCGGTACAAGCGGTTGGTACTTTAAAAGTTTATGATGTAAAAATTGATGATGCTTTTAGTATTAATGCGTCTGGCATAGAAGTTTTAAATAAAGATAAACAAGAACCTATCTCTGATTTGGTTGAAGTTGATTATTATATAACAACAGAATTGAATAATGAATTAAAATTGCGTGTAGAATTAAAAGCAGATGCAAACTTGTTTGATACAATAGTTGAAATTAAAATTCCTTATAAAAAGGAAGAAAGCGCGTTTGTTACAAATTATTTTGTATCTTATTACATAACACCTGTTGCTTTTGTAGTAGATGGTTTTTATCTATCGACAAATGCATCTAATAAAGTCGATGTAACGGAATATGAAGTTGCTTTGGATTTGCGTGTAAAAGCTAACCATACAAGTAGTGCAGAGTTTTATAATAACACAATTAAAGCCTTAATTGAAAAATTTGAAAAAGAAGTTAATGATGAAATGTCGCAAATTGCCGCATTGTTGTCGATTCAGGAACTATCTGGAGATAAAAATATTCAGTTAGTACCAAGTTCTGGAAAAATATTAATTAGAAAATTGAATAATAAGAGTGCAATTAATACACTTTCTGGCGAAATTATTATCGGCTATGAACAAGGTATAGCTCATTTATATTCTGTTAATAGTTTGACAGATGCTTTAATAAGTTTGAATATCCAAGTTACAACAAGGGAAAAAACTTCAGAAGATCCTATTGAGCCAGATCCAACACCGGACCCAGATCCAATTGATCCAAATAATCCAATCGATCCAGAAAATCCGTCTGATCCAGATAAAAAAGAATATAAAATTGGACAAATTTCAAAATCGATGCAGTCAATCGGAACTTCTCGTGATTATAAAATTAGTTTTGCAAATGAAGAAAATCTAACATTCTACTTGGATCGTCTTGAAGTCAAAAATGGTGGTCCGAAAAGAGGAGAAGATGAGTATGAAAATTTTGACATTAAAGTTAAAGAAGATACTAACAAGCAAATTACTGTAAGCTTTACTTTAATGGCTACAGCAAAAACTATTAATGATTGGATTGATATTTATATTCCATATACAGCTAATAAAGATGGTGTTGTTAATGATTGGTTTGTTTATATTTTGCGCGTTAAACCAGTTTTATTCGAAGTTACAGGTTGGGCATTAAAAGTTGGCGATGAAATAGTTAATGATGTTGTTTTAAATAGAGATGCGGTTGAATTATATTTCACACCTCAAATTATTCGTTGTGAAAATGATGCTTGTTATTATCCTGATGAGCTCGAATACATCAGAAATTCAATCAAACGCTTAGAAATGGAAATTAATACTTATGATCCGACCAAGAATGATAAGTATACTTATATGGTTATTGAAAACATTCCAGAAGTTGGTTCAGAAGTTAATTATGATATCGTTCGTGATGACAACACAAATACTTCTTATTTAGTAAGAACTTCAAATGATGTATCAACAACAGTGATGAATCTTTCCGTAAATATCGCATACGGTATTAGTGATTTTGATAAATCATATGTTGGCAGTGCACAAGCTGTTGAACATTATGATGAAACTATTGATACAATTAAAATTTGGGGACAAGTCAGTGTTCGTACTATGGATCGTTCAATTTTTGAAGATTCGACAGAAGAATTATTAATTCCAATTACACAAGAAACTGCAAATCAATTGATGAATTTGCAACCTGGATTTGATTACATTTTAATGAGTGATATCTATTTGGAAAAAATTCCAGGTTTAACTGATGGAAAATGGAAGCCTGTTAGTTTCCCAAGTAATACTACTTTAGATGGTAATAATTTTAAGATTTATTTTGGTGATGCTGGCTTTGATTTAAGCAGTAAAACGCCAAACATCGGTTTATTTACACAAATTCCTGAAGGTTCTGTTGTAAAGAATGTTCAAATTGTTATTGAGCGTGGAACAGTCAATGATCCATACTCAACTTTAACCGTAAACTTACAAGATTATGGTTCTGGTTCTGTTAATATTGGTTTGTTAGCCGGTGTTAACAATGGTATTATAACAAACTGTGCTGTTTTATCTGAATGGCAATTTGAAATGAGAAATTTAACAGAAGTCATTAATCCTGTAACAGGCACTTATTTTGAAGATGTTTTGCCTTTTAATAAAGATGGCCATGTGTTTGATGAAAATTATTTCTATGAACTTGGTATGACTATTTGGGGTGAAGTTGTTGTTACTAATGTTTATAACAAACTTGGTTATCGTGTTGAGAAGGATTTCGAAACTGGTAAATATGACAAAGTTATCTATGATGTTTACCACAATGTGGCAAATTGGATTGAACCAGATCGAACCAATGTTGCTCGTTATGATGATTATACAACAATTGAATTAGATCCTAACAGTAGTAAAACACATTTAAGTAAGTCAATGGCTAAGTTCTATGTTCAAGTAAATAATAACGAAGTTGATATTACACTTGGGGGATTGGTAGGTATCAACGCATATATGGTAACAAATAGTCGTGTATTAGTTGATGTTGAACTCTATGGTCCAGAAGTAATCAACGATACTGGATTGGTTGATGAAATTAATGTTGCGTCATCCATAGTTGGTGGTTTCGCGGGTGTTAATGATGGCACTATTACTTCAAGTTTCTTCCGTGATGGTAGCGTTATTAACAATGCAAATGCTGCAAACAAAACGAAAGGTAGTTTGTTAGGTGGTTTTGTTGGACAAAACAACGGCAATATTATGCAATCTTATGCAATGGGTTGTTCAACCAATCGTGATGAAAAATTAAACAACATTTCGGCAGCTGGTATCGTTAAAACTATTCGTAACTCGTTGGGTGGATTTGTTCATGTAAATAGTGGTCATATATCAGATTGTTTGGTAAATATGGTAATTGAAAAAACTGGTCCAGATGGTTCTGCTGGTGGTTTTGTATTTAGAAATAAAGCAGGGGCGACAATCACTAATTGTGTTGAAAATAATAATGTAATTGTTGTTGGTACTGGTTTAACAACAAAATATTACGCTCCGTTTATCCAAGTTAATGGTGATGGTGAAGTTGACAAGAATTTCGATAAAATTGACAAGACAGGGTTAAATAACTTGATTTATGCAGGCAATGTTAGTCCGACAGCAGTTTGGGGCGATACGATTAAACATTTAACTAACAATAATGCAGATAAAGCTTTTAATGATATTAAAAATTATAGTGGGTTCTCAATTGGATATGGCGAACTTAATGTAACAGACAAAAATACAATTTGGAAAATGACCGGTTTGGGACCAATGCTGCGTGCTGCAAATGAAATCGCGGTAAGTTCACGAAAATATAGTTATGATGCGTCAATGTACTTATACAAACCTGGCTCGGCAAAAAACCCATACTTAGTATGGAACGAAGATCAATTTGATGAATATGTTTACAAAGCAACAGCGCATGCTGTGCAATCAGATAAAGATACTGAAGAAAAAGGTGTAAGTGACATCGAAAGAAACAGGCAAAATAATCATTTGCGTTTAGTTGACAACTTTGCATTAACCAAAGGAATCCAAGGATCACAAAAAATTATTTATACTGGTACGCTAGAAGGTAACGGTTTAACCATAAGTGGCATTAATTCAACGACAAATGTAAACCGTTTAGCAACAATGGGATTGTTCGGTAAGACTGAATATGCAACTATCCGTAATATTAATTTAAAAGTTGGGTCAATTATTTCTGAAGCAAGATATGTTGGTGCAATTGCGGGTATTGCGATTAATACCAACTTTGTCGATGTAAATGTTTTAAGTGAATCGAATTCTGGTCTCGTTAGTGGTGCAAATATTGTTGGTGGATTTGTTGGTTTAAATATTATCAATGATCCATCTGTTGAAAACTATAATATCCACAGTTCTTTGTCAGTAGAAGCTACATTTGGAACTGCTGAAGATTTTGATGAAAATACAAATTTATTTACATCAGGTGAAGAATATGTT
>JAFYKU010000102.1 GCA_017537405.1 Clostridia bacterium | reverse complement strand
GGAAAGGTCTTTCTTGGCTACGCGTTCGGCTTCTTGTAAAACCTGTGCAGGAAATTGTGGCACAATTTTATATTTCTTCATGATGCCTTCAATTGTCATTGGCTGTGTTTGATGCGCTAAAATACGGACAACTTCGGCATCGGGGCGACCTTTGAATTTTTTCTTTTTAAATCGAATTTCAACTATATCACCATCAACGGCGCCATTTAAATTTTCTTTGGCAATAAATATGTCATCGCTTCGATCGTTGTCTTTTGTGTTAATATCGACAAAACCATAACCTTTTAATGTTACAGTTAATTCACCAGTTAGTCGATTTTCTATTTTGCTCACAGCAAATTATAAGTGTATAATAAAGATATGTCAAACTTAACACCAAAATCATTAGGCGCACGATTTCTTGATGCGTACAACGCAATTGATAAAGCTTTGCGTGTTCAGTATAACTATAAGACGACAATTTCTTTTTCGGATTTAATTCGCCGTTGCGCGGATCTTAATCATGTCGTTCGTGGATACGAAAATGACTTAATTACTTTTGCGCGTTTGCGTAATGCCATAGTACACAGTAGTGACAATAATAAAGTCATTGCTGAGCCACATTTAGATGTTGTTACTTTAATGGAAAAAATTGCAGCTTTAATTACAACTCCGCCGTTAGTTGTTGATATTTTGCGTACGCGTCCTGTTGCAACAATTGATGCGACGCGTAGTCTGTATGATTTAATTAAAGAAACGGGCAAAACCGGACATGGTATGATTCCGGCTTATAAAGGTAATTGTTTGGTCGGTATTGTTCGTTGGCGCAAGTTAATTGAAGATTTAGCCGGTATATTAGATAAATGTGATTTGGATCAATTTATTCGTAAGACATCAATTGATGACTATTTGCATATGTATCCACAATCGGGGCATTATACCATTGTAAATAAAAGCGTTACAATTGAACAAGTGTTAACAATATTTAATAATAATCGTAAAATTGCAGGTGTGTTGATTACCGAAAACGGAACTGCGATGGAACCACCCGTTTGCTTCTTAACCAATGCGGATATTATTGATTTGGTTAAAATTATTGAAAGTTATTAAGAATCGTGATAATTTGTAATTAGTATAAAAGGAAAATTTATGAAAAAAGAAACTACTGTTTTTGATTTTGGTCACAATTATGAACCAGTTGATATTTTGGAAAGGGTTAAAGCAAAGAATAAAGGAAAACCAAAATACAACTTTTTGGATGGTCCAATAACTGCAAATGCACCTATGTGTTTGCATCATGGTTGGGGTCGTACTTTAAAAGATGCGTACAATCGCTATAATTCTTTAATTGGTAAGGAAGTTGATTATGTATGGGGTTTTGACGCTCAGGGTATGTGGGTTGAAGTCGAAGTTGAGAAATTACTTGGTCTAAAAAGTAAAAAAGACATCGTTGACTATGGCATGGATAAGTTCACTGAAAAATGTATTGAGCGTGTCAATTTCTTCAAAGATCATCAAACAAAACAAAGTCAAATTATCGAACAGTTAGGTGATTGGGATCGTAGTTATATTACCAATTCGGATCAAAACATTACAGCAATATGGAACTTTTTAAAAGTTTGTAACGACAAAAAAATGTTGAAACAAAGTTATAAAACCATGCCATGGTGTCCGCGTTGTGGTACCAGCTTAAGCGAACACGAAATGACAGGTAGTTACAAAGAGCGTACTCATAAAGCGGTTTATGTGAAAGCTAAACTTAAAAATCTCAATGAACGCGTTTTAGTTTGGACAACAACACCATGGACTTTGGCAGCTAATATGGCAATTGCAGTTAATCCAGAATTTACTTATTGTAAGTGTCGTGTCAAAAGTGAAGAAAACTTAATTATCGTCTGTGAAACAAGGATCAAAGTATTGCGTGATGATTTAATTGAAGTTGTTGAAAAAGTTAAAGGTAGTGATTTAGTTGGTTTAACTTATGAACCATTCTTAGAATTAACTAAACAACAATTTGAACATAAAATTGTTGCATGGGATCAAGTTGATGAAATTGATGGTTCTGGTGCAGTGCATATTGCTCCTGGTTGTGGTGCGGAAGACTTTGCCTTAGGTACCAAATTAAACATGAAACCAATTATTATTCCTGTTGGCGAAAATGGTGTTTTCTACGATGAGTTCGAATGGTTAGCTGGTTTAACTACTGTAGGCTGCGAAGAAAAAGTTTTCCAAAAACTAACCGAGAACAACACGATGTATTACCATCATGATTATACACACAACTATCCTTTCTGTTGGCGTTGTAAAACAGATGTAATTTTCCGTTTAGTTGCCGGTTATGATATTGCTACTGACGGAATTCGCAAAGATTTATTGAAAGCAGCTGATACGGTTAATTGGACTCCTGCGTTCATGGGTAAGTCCATGCGTCAATGGTTAACAGATATGGGGGATTGGAATATTAGTCGTCGTCGTTTCTATGGTTTGCCATTGCCGTTTTATCCATGTGAAAAATGTGGTCATTTGAATGTTATCGGCAGCCGTGAAGAATTGCGCGCGCGTGCTGTTGATAAAACTAAAGTAGATGCAATTCCGCATTTGCATCGTCCGTATATTGACGAAGTACAAATTACTTGTGAAAAATGCCATGAACATGTTTCGCGTGTTGCCGATGTCGGTGACTGTTGGTTAGATGCAGGTATCGCCCCTTTTTCAACTAAACCCAAGGGGGAATTCAAAGCCGATATGGTTTTGGAAATGAAAGAACAAATTCGCTTGTGGTTCTATGCTCAATTATTTATGTCAGTTGTTTTAACTGGAGAAGCACCATACAAAAATGTTGTTGGGTACTCAACATTGGTGGATGAAGATGGTAAGAAATTCTCAAAAACTGGACCGCGCAAGATTTATATTGAAGATATGGCGGCACAGTACGGTACTGATGTTTTGCGTTATACCTTTGCCAGTGCAAATCCAACATTAGATATGCGTTTTGGTGATAGCATTGCTGAAGATGCAAAACGCCGTTTATTAGCGATTTGGAACGCATATGTTTTCTATACTACTTATGCAATGGTAGACAAGCCGGATGTTAAAAATTATCAACCAGAAAACTTGGTGCCAATCGATTTATGGTTAGTTCAATTAACGAATAAATATATCCAAGCAACGCGTGCCGCGTATGATGAGTTTAAAACACATCAAGTTGTAAAATTGACCGATGATTTTGTAGAAGATATTTCAAATTTCTACATTCGTGTTAATCGCCGTCGCTATTGGAAGAATGGAGAAGACCAAGACAAGATGAATGCTTACTGGTGCTTGTTTAACGCTTTGCGCAGTGTGGTGATTGTCTTAACACCACTTGTACCAAGTTATTCACAATATTTGTGGGAGAATTGTTTAGGTGAAGGCGAAGAACCTGTCATGTTAGCAAATTACCCAACACCAATCAAACTAAAAAGTAAAGAGAATAAAGCAGACTTATTGAGCGCGGTAGATTTTGTGAAACAAGTAATTAGTTTAGGTTTGTCATTGCGTGCCGAAAACCAAATTGCCATTAAGCAACCATTGTCAAAATTATATGTCAAGACTGATAGAGTTGATACAATCAATATGTTTGCGGCAATTATTCAAGAACAATTAAATGTAAAGAATATTGAAATTGTTACCGATGATGATAAATTTAATGTTACATATTTGACTGTTAATTTTAAAAAAGCCGGTGCTATTTTGAAAAATCGTGTTCAGGAGTTGAAAAATGTTTTGCAAAATTCTCAATCAATGGCCGAACATGTTGCTAAATTTGATGCTGGTGAAAAGATAACAATTGCTGGATTTGATTCATTGAGTCCGGATTTGTTTGATCGTAAATTGGCTCCGCGTGATGGTTTCGTAATTACCAGTGAAGATGATATAACTGTTGTGCTTGATACGACAATTACTGACGAGTTAATGTTGGAGGGAATTGCTCGTGAATTAATTCGCAGCATTCAATTAGAACGCATGAACCAAAAATTAGACATTACCGACCGTATTATCTTGGAAATTAAAACTGCCGATGAAAAAATGTATACGGCAGCACATGCTCATCAACCGCGCATTATGCGTGAGGTTTTAGCAACTGACATGAAAATTACAAAAGGAACAGGGGAAAATGAAATACTCGTCCGATTGGCGTGATTTTGAAATCATAGCAACCGGTAACGGCGAAAAACTAGAGCGTTGGGGTAATATTGTTTTGTTGCGCCCAGATCCGCAAGCAATTTGGGATCCATCTTTGGATTTTACCAAATATCCTAAAATAGCTGGGCATTATCTTCGTTCTGCTACTGGTGGCGGTGCTTGGGAATGGTTAAAGCAAACTCCAGATGAATGGACGATTAAGTATAAAGATATGAAGTTTATTATCAGTCCAATGAATTTTAAACATACGGGATTATTTCCCGAACAAGCAGTGAATTGGGATCTCGTGATGGATGTTTTACGCAATCGCCCTAATGCTAAAGTCTTAAATCTATTTGCTTATACCGGTGGTGCTACTGTAGCCTGTGCTAAGGCAGGTGCTCATGTTACTCATGTTGATGCCAGTCGCGGAATGACCGATGTCGCCAAGCGTAATGTGAATTTAAACAACATACCTTTTGAAAGTGTGCGTTATATTGTTGATGATGTGCAAAAATTCGTTGCACGCGAAATTCGACGCGGGCATAAATATGATGCTATTATTATGGATCCGCCAAATTTTGGTCGCGGTGCAAATGGTGAAGTTTGGAAATTAACAGAAAACTTGAATGGTTTAATTGCTAATTGTGCGCAATTATTATCCGACAAACCATTATTTTTCTTGGTTAATAACTATACAGCTTCTGTGCAGCCAACAGTTATCGAAAATGTTTTGCGAAAAAATTTGAATGGGTTACACTACACAATCCAAACATATGAAATTGGATTGCCAACGGCAGAAAAATTAATATTACCTTGTGGAGGTTCATCATATGTGTCTTTTTTGTGATTTAGCCAAACATTGTGTTTTGGAAAATGAGCATTGTTATATGTTATTTGATAAATTTCCTAAAGCACCAGGCCATGCTTTAATTATCCCAAAACGGCATGTTGAAACTGTTTTCGAAATGAACGCAGAAGAATGGTCTGCGGCAGGTTCTTTGATTAATGCAGCAAAACAAGAAATTGAAAAAGAATATCAACCTTTGGGCTATAACATAGCTGTTAATTGTGGCAAGGTTGCAGGTCAAGAAATTATACATGCACATATTCACTTAATCCCCAAATATTAATTAAAAAGGTAAATAAAAAATGAAGAAAGATAAAAGAGACCGCGATAAAGTTAAAACAGGTATTTGTGATTTTTTATTATCATATGATTGTCCATCGGAATATATTGGTTTCCCGATATTAATTGATTTGTTAAAAGTGGCAACAGAAAATTATACTGAACTTGCTGTCAATTTAAAATCTATTTATTTGAAAGTTGCACGCCAAAGAAAAATTACACGCCTATGTATTGAGCGCAATTTGACAACATTGTTTGAGCGTTGGGAAGAACAGTGAAAGTTTAAAGAAATTTTTGACAAAAGACCGACGAATGCAACTGGTCTCAATGTTTTAGCACGCAAATTACGCTACTTAAATTGCAGCGTCTATGATACTTTATTGATGCCTTAAAAGATGTTTTTTTTGAGAATACTTGACAAATTGTGATAAAAAAAATAAAATAAAAGACCATTATCATGGTAAGAGGAGGATTAAATGGAAACTAGATATGTAACTGTGGTTGGTGAAAAAAAATTAAAAGATGAATTGGCAGAGTTGATGTCAAAGCGTAGCGATATCGCGCGTCAAATCAAAGAAGCTCGTGAGTTTGGTGACTTGAAGGAAAATGCTGAATACGCTGCGGCACGCGAAGCTCAAAACAACTTGGAGATTCGTGTGAAAGAAGTTGAAGCGCTTTTGCAAAATTTGACTATATTCTCATATAAAACAGCAGATACCAGTGCAGTAAATTTAGGTACTTCGGTTTTAGTTGAAAACATGGCTACAAAAAAACAAGAAACCTATGTCATTACTGGCTTTATGGAATTTGATATTGAAAAGAACTATATTTCAAACGAAAGTCCAAAAGGAAAAGCCTTGTTGGGTAAAAAAGTTGGGGAAGTCGCTATAATTAAAACTCCGGCAAGTCAAATTTCTTTGAAAATTTTAAAAATTAACCGGGCGGAGTAATTGTGTTTGATTCTCATTTTCATGTGACAGATCCGCGTTTAATTACGCACAAGGATGTCATTGATAGTCAATTAACTGGTGTTGAGATCGGGGCAGACTTTGAAAGTCTGCCCGCTATTTTTGAATTTTCAGCAACACATGAACATGTTTATTGCACGGCTGGAGTTCATCCTGCTTATGCTGATATGTATTCGGCGAACGACATGGAAAATTTTGTTGCGGAACATTTAAACTTTAAAAAGTTCGTAGCGATTGGTGAATGTGGTTTAGATTATCATCGTCCTGATTTGCCAGCACGCGAAAGACAAGTTGAAGTTTTTGTCCACCAAATTCATTTAGCAGATCGGTATAAAAAGCCATTAGTTGTTCACTCTCGGGATTCATGGGAAGACACTGCCGAAGTTTTATTTGCCCATAAATCAAAGTTGAAAAATGGCGTCTTGATACATTGTATGAGTTACACCGCAGAACAAGCCGAATATCTTTTAAATCATTTAAATGGAATTGATGTGTATTTTGCTTTCGGCGGTCATATTACATATAAACAAAAAGCATTTCTGCATGATACTTTGCGCACGATACCTCTAAATCGTATTTTAATCGAAACAGATGCGCCATACCTAGCGCCAACCCCCAAACGCAGCGAAGTCAATTTGCCGCAATATATTCGTTACACCGCAGAGGTTATGGCAAAAATATTAAATAAAACCGTAGCCGAAATTGAAACATTAACAGCGAATAATGCTTATCGTTTCTTCAAAATAAAAGCAGCCCAATAAGCGAGCTGCTTTTTTGTTTTTCTTTTGTGAAAAGTATTTCTTTGGTATGAGTTTATCTTCTGCAAAATAAACTATCTTATTCTAGCACATACATGTTATACTGTTCAAGTGGAATTTGAATACAAAAAATCTTTGGGGCAGAATTTTATCTATGACATGGATTATTTGCATGCCTTAGTGAAAAAGCTTAATGTTCTACCAACGGATACCGTAG
>JAFYKU010000101.1 GCA_017537405.1 Clostridia bacterium | reverse complement strand
TTTGCCATTCAAAATTGTGAAGAAGTGGAATTTGAATTATGAATCCCGTCATGGACTGTTTAAATACGCAACCGATGTAAATGGGACGATTAGTAGTATCTTTTTAACCGAATTAAAGAAAGGAGAATTTAATGTGTCTTTGCGTAGTTTAGGCAATATTGATGTCGCAAAAATTGCGCAGGCTATTGGTGGCGGCGGACATAGAAATGCTAGTGGTGCTACCTATAAAGGTTCCTTAAAACAATTGTTAAAAGTTTTATTGGCAGAGTTTGCCAGGGTGATTGCTTAATTGGACGGAATAATTAATTTATGTAAGCCGCGTGGAATTTCATCATTCCGTGCTTTGACTGTGGTCAAGCGCCGTTTAAAATTAAAGAAAGTTGGTCATCTTGGCACGCTTGATCCAGCAGCCTGTGGTGTCTTGGTTTTGTTATGTGGGAGAGCAACGAAATTAACCAATAAGCTTCATGCCCCCAGTAAAGTTTATCGCACTTTAATCGTTTGGGGTGAAGAAACAGCGACCTTGGATTGTGAAGGGGAAGTGGTTGCAACAAGTGAAGTTATCCCATCGATTGAACAAATTCAAAAAGTATTACCCAGTATGGAGGGACAAATTGAAATTGAAGTTCCTAAATTTAGCGCGGTTCATATCGATGGAAAACGCGCCTATGAGTTGGCACGGCAAGGAATTGATTTTGTTCCACCGAAAAAAAATGTTGCAATTAATCGCTTTAAGTTATTAGATAATCAACAATGTGTTGAAGACCTTTCTGCGATTGGTGAAACCTTTGAATTGCCGAAAAACTGTAACTATTTCGAAATCGAATGTGAAACTGGAACTTATATTCGCAGCTTGGCAAAATTACTGGCAACGCGGCTTGGTACGGTTGCTACAGCAGCGGTAATTTTAAGGACCCAAGTTGGTGCATTTGAACTGGTAAATGCGTCTACGCTTGATTCTGTGACTTTAAATAATATGCAATCAATGGAGGATTACTTATAATGGTGCGTTTTGGACCATCGGGGAACGATATTAAATTTTATGCAGACGGCAATAAATCAAGTGTTGATGCTCCGCGTTGGTTGTCGGCGATGGGATTGCATGCTTATGAAATTAGCTTCGGTCGTGGTATTCGCATGACAGATAAAACTGCGGAAATTATTGGACGCGAAGCTGCCAAATATGATGTAAAAATTTCCGTGCATGCACCGTATTATATAAACTTAGCCAATCCAGAATCTCTGGAAAAAAATTATCATTATATCCAACGAAGTTTACAGCTCCTTGCTTTAATGGGCGGCGACCGACTTGTGGTTCATGTTGGTTCACAAATGCAAATGACGCGTGCGGAAGCTTTAAAAAATTGTCGTGAAAGTTTACAAATAATTTTAAATCGTTTAAAAGCCGAGGGTTTTGAGAATTTTTGGTTGTGTTTGGAAACAATGGGAAAGTATACCCAAATTGGTAATCTTGACGAAATTTGTGATCTTTGTGCGTTAGATCCTATGTATTTAATGCCGACAGTTGATTTAGGCCATATGAATTGTTTGGCTCAAGGTAAGATGGATTTGCAACGCGTGTTTGAACAATTAAAACCTTTTTCGCAGGTTCATTTTCATATTTCATTTATAGAATTTGGTGGCAAAGGGGAAATTCGACATCTAACTTTATCAGACAATAAATATGCTTTTGATTTAATGACTGTGATGCAATTTTTAAGTTCGCGTCCAGACAATGATGTTGTGATTTGTGAAAGTGATAGTATTATGGCGCAAGACAGTTTAAAGTTGTCTGAATTTTATTTGCAAAAAAAGAAAGAAGTGTAATATACTAATTGCAGCAATGGGGGATACGAAAGCAACACGGTTAACTACTGGGATTAAGTTTTCCCGATTAATTACTGCTGCACTAGCAGGAGTGTTTTTTTTTATATTACTAACACAAATTGTTGTATTTCCTAATATTAAGATTTCTTTCTATACGGGTGCAGGTGCGCAGCAATTAGAAGCTTTGCAAATTAAGCGCGGTGATGATGTCGAATTACCAACACCACTTAAACCAGGGTCATGTTTCTTGGGTTGGTCACTAACTCCTAGCGGTGGCGATTTAATTAAAAGTTCGAAAGGTATTGCGCAAAGTAAAACTCTTTATGCTGTTTGGGACGGCGCTGAAAAATATGCTGTCTTGTCAGTGAATGGTATACAACACAAAGAAATTAATATTTTTGACACCAGAAATGTGGGTTTGACTTCAGATGATTTAACGCGTGATTGGTGTATATCTGATGATTACCATACGGCACAAAATTTAAAAACATTAGGAACGACTTCTTCTTTGGTTAATCCTGTGAATAATTATTCTCGTTTTTTAGGTTGGCAATATTTAAATGCGGTAGGTTCATTTAACGACTTGCTTTTTGATGCAACGACAAGTAAATGGACTTTTGTTGAACGCAATGCTGCGGGAATCGAAATTAGAAGAACGCAAATTGATGATGTAAATAAATTTTATCCGCCGAATTATCGTACAACATTTAATGCAATACTAGATTATCGTACGCTTTATATTAAGTTTTATGATCGGAACCCTAACAGTCTTAATAGCTTGCTTTTAAAACCGCAAAAAATCAAACTCGGTGAAACTATAAGTTTTCCGGTGTTTACACAAGAAGTCAATCCCAATGCTCAATTTTCGCATTGGGAAGTACAGATAAGTAGTATATGGGCAGAATACTTTGACGATAATAAAAACCCAGAACTTGCTTCTTTACTTAAAAATGTAAAAACGCGTTATGAGTCTGGAGAAGTTTTACAATCACTAGACCCACTTTTGTATTATTGGACTTCGGAATTGTTGCCGCTTAGTGGAGGAACAGATGATATTATGGTGGCACCATTGACTGTGCGCGCTGTTTACTGGGACGATATAAATGTTCATAAATATTCAATACAAACTTATACCGATACAAATGCAGAAAATCAGAATAAAGAGTCAATCAGTTTTGCAGATGTGGGATATGATAATTTAAGTCTGACATCGCCGGTTGCGCTTGAAGATAATAGTCTTTGGTTCTTTGATGATAAGAATATTTATGCATACACTTTTTACGATCATAAAGGTAAATATCATGAAATTAAAACCGCAGACTTACAAGGTAATACAGGATTTAATCTTGGCGAAGATGCCAATTTTATGGGTGATGATATTAGTTTTAACGACCAATGGGCTGTAAATATAAAAGTTATCTATCAATCATCAAGAAAAGAGGTTAGTGTACAATTTAATTTAGGTGAAGATTTATATATCTTGCCTGATTATAAACATCAAAGTGGTGCAAGCAATTTTACTCAAACATATAAAATTGGCCAAAAAGTTGTTTTACCCAATGCCGAATGTTACATGAAAACGGATTATCTTTTTGCTGGCTGGGAAAAAGTGGGTGACAGTTCTAGGCGCTTATATTCTGCTGGTGAAATTTTTGTAATTCAAAACTTAAAGATAAATGATGAGCCAGTTATTGAGTTTAATGCTGTTTGGCGTTTACAACGGTTATTATTTAATTTTAATACGAATGGTGGTGAGTGGGAGTCCGAGGTTAATTTCAATTCCATGAAAGGTACCTATGGAAATAGTGTTAAGGTTATTCAAGCTGTTCCAGAAAAGTTTGGTTATGACTTTATTGGCTGGACTTTTGAACAATCTCATAAAGATAGTGATACTTTGTTACAGCCTGGAGATAATGTACTTGTTGAAAATAAAATTCAGACACTTTATGCTCAATGGAAACCCAAACGACTACGCGTGGCTTTTTATGCAAAGAATACTTATGGTGAATTAAAGCGTTTTTCGTTTAAAGAAACAGATGCAAAAGAAAAAAAAGATTTAATTACAGGCGGTTATGTTGAATTAGATTCGGTTCTTGATAACTATGTTTATTCATTTGACGGCTGGCAGATTGATGGTTCGGTTCTCGCAGCTGGGGAAGTATTATGTTTAAATGTTGAAAACTTGAAAAAATTGGAGACTGTAAGTGTGCGTGATAATCGCGGATCTCTTTTAGAAGTTCGTATCTATGCTGCGCAAACAACTAACACAATTCGTGTAGAATATAAGTTAGAAACGGCAGTTACTGACTTTGAAAATGTTTTGATTGATGTTGATGTAAATAAATTGGAAACACAGTTAGTTCAAGGCGAGTTGTTCTATAATTATTATCCATTTTCAATTGCAAAAGAAAATGGTAGTTATAATTCTTTAGATTCTAATGGTCGTGAATTTATTTGTTGGTCTTACTCTGATGGAACGAAAAATGTAGCAATTGATAAAGATACAAAGATACCAACTACCAAAAATAAAATTACACTTTATGGGGAATTTTCGAAGACAAAGAAGGAGTTTAAGGTAGAATATCATAGCTCATTAAATGAGAGTTTTATTAGTGATTCAAATGTTTATAAATTCGGTGAAATCAATAATAAAATTTTATTAAAAGTTGCAGATGGCTCTGTAAATTTCCCAATTTATAATGCGAATGGGGAGAAGTTCGTAGGTTGGGGATTGGAGCCAGACAGTTTGTCAGGTAATCCTGCATTAGTTTATTTTTGTTCAGATGATGAAAATTATTTAACCCTAGCAAACACAACAATTGTTGATCAATATTTAATTGATATTGATTATTATGCAAAAAAAGATAATACAGGGAAATATACCTTAAAATTATACGCTATATATGCAAATGACCATATTACAGTTACATATTATTATCTAAGGAATGGAACAAATCAGCATACCAAATTAAAATTACCTGTTTATCGTAACAACAACTTTAACGAAACTGCATTTGGTGGTAGCACGGTCGATGTTAATTCAGAGTTTTTTGCTGCATATGGAAACTCCGTTTTAGATCATACAGCACTGGTAAATTATCAAACAACTCGCGCATTTATTGGTTGGAAAGCATCTGTTCCTAATAAACCTGCTGGTGATCCAGTAAAGGTCTATTTTGAAAGTAAATTGTGGTTCCCAGGGGAATATTTACCAGCTATTGATTTTGATTTAGAATTTGAACCATGTTATTGTAATTTAAATGATAAAATTGAAAACATTGAAGGTTACATCGTTTTAGGAATCAAAAATATTAAACAATCAATTTTAGTTAATGAAAATGTTGACATTGTTGCATTCCCTAGTGGAAGTTACACTTTAAGTGCAGGACAAGTGATTATAAATAGTAACCGAGAAGTAAGGGTAATTTTACCAGCTACCGGAAATATAGTTTTGGAACCACGCGCAATCCAATGTAATACAATTAAAGAATTTTATATTAGTGATAATTTATCAATTACCGGAAGTCCAGTTATTGGCAACCAATTTGAAGCTTATCGTGTGCAAAAAGGTTATCGCGTTATCAATGACGATTCTTTAAGTGAAGTCCTTAATCCCAGCAGCAAATATGATTATGTGTCTAGTACGAAAGGTCTATTGGTTAGCCAAGATTGTACTTTTCTTTATGGCGTACCTAGTCATATTAATTTGAATTCGGATGAATTGTTTAATCTTTTAAACAATCTTTCTATTAAACGCATTGCGTCATATGCTTTGTCCGATCTGCGTTTATCAAAACTTAACCTTGGTTTTAATTTAGAAGTAGATCAAGAATTTACGATTGAAGATTATGCAATCTTTAATGGTGAAATGTCGCATATTATCCTACCGTCAAGTCAACAATCATCTCAAAAAATAAACATTTCGGCACAAGCTTTTGCGGGTACTTTAAATCATCTAGAAACTGTTACATTTGGGGACGACACAACCACGCGCACAAGATATGCCTTTGTACAAGATAGCATTGTCTATTATGTCGACGACATGAGCTACCCAAATGCTCTAACTCATGTAATGTATGTAATTCCGACAGTGAAGTTAGATAAAGTGAAATTAGATTATTTAAAGGGGAATTTGTATTTCGAAAAGTCTGTCCAAAAAATTGAACCATACGCTTTAATGGCATGTGATTGGAACAATATTAATTGCGTCATGGCTGAAAATGAAAAAATCGACTTGCGTGGGATTTTGGGTGTTCCAAATAATATTCCTGTTTTTATTAATGTAAATAATATTTATAAGAATGATTACGAAAATCCTTTTATTCAATCCTACAAAAAAAATTTTGTTTTCAGTTTCAACGGACAAGATGAGATAGTTGAATATGTTTATGGTCAAACTTTTAAAGTTTTTGACGCGCAAAACAATAATAATTTTAAGTTTGATAAAGAGTGGTGCCAGTTTGTCGGATGGAATGTAACAGATACAAATAATTTCTTCTATGTAGGCGAGACTTATAAAGTTGGTATTAGTGAAGCAATACAGGGTGATAAATTTACCGTAAGGTTTGACGCATCTAGGTCAGATTGCTGGCAATATTATCCAGTTCAGTTCTATATATTTGATGGAACAACAAATGTATCTTATTTTCCAAATTCGTTTGTTGATAGTTTTGGTACTCAATATACATTGGATGATTTAATCAAATACTATAATTACCTTGGTAATATTTATTTGCCGGGTGTAAATAAAGATTTTACCACACCAGAAGGTGATACTTATCAATTCATTGGTTGGAAAACTTCACCAACTACACCAAATGATTTTGACAGCTTAATGTGGAATAATGTTGATATTAAAGACCGCATATTACCTAATAAGACAGCTAAGACCGAATTAAATAGTGGAGTTGTCAATTACTTAGATGGCAGCAAAATTTATAAATATTATGCACTTTACGAAAAAGTTACTTCTAATCTTGTTTATGAACTTTTAAATGATAAAACATATGCTGTGACTGGCGTTGCAAATACCACAATTACAAGTTTGAATATTCCTTTTGCGAAATATTACAATGGCTTTATGTTGCCTGTTTCTACGATTAAAGCTAATGCCTTTTCAAATACATTAAAAAGTACTAGTCTGTCAGAAGTTGTTATCGGTGGGGCTGTAAGTGAAATTGAACAAATGGCTTTCAAATGTGTTAATATAAAAAAACTTGTCTTTGTTCATAAATCAAGGGGAATAGTTTACAATGCTAAACAAGCGTTGGGTGAAAAACAATTAACGATTGGTCGTGAGGCATTTGCTAATAATGAATCTATCACAAATTTAGTATTACCAGTCGCGTTAAAAACATTGCAAGAGCGTGCATTTCAGTCATGTATAAATCTTGTTGAAGTAAAATTTCAAGAAAGTGTGGATTTACCCGCAATCAACAGTATTGGCAACTTTGTATTCCGTGACGATAAAAGCATGGTTTCTAATGCTTTAATCGATTTAATTTTGTCTGACGGAAAGAATGGTAATAATAATTTTGTTACTGTCGGTGATGGTATCTTTATGAATACTAATATTAATGATGTTCGTGATAGTAATGGACAACGAATTAATCGTATTGTTTGGAAAGGAAAGTTGCTATATGTTTATTATACCGGTAATGCAAACGATTATATTTTTAATGAAAGCTCAATTGCTGGGTACGCGTTTGTCAATGCTGGAAGTGTCAACAATCCAAATTTAAAATGTACATTACGCTTTACAAATGCAGATGTGAAAATTAATGCTAATGCATTTAGTTTTTTACATAATAGTATTGATAAAATTTATATGAAGCATAACAATAGTTATGTAAAGACTATCAATGTGGATATGAATGCTTTTGATAATACAATTAATCATTCTGTCTATGTTTATGTTAATAATGTATCGGCTTGGAACCAGGCATTTAAACCTGAAAATCGACCATTAAATCGTTATTTATTTGTTAGTTAAAGTTTTGTTTACGAGTTATATTCAATAATAAATCGCATGTAACCATCTGTGCTTTTTGTGCCATGTCGAGTAATGTTTGCTTCTGTTTTTGACAAACAAATGTCACCAGTTTGTTCAGTGGATTGGTAACTTTGCTGACATCAATAAAACAATAATCCATACAAATACGACCGATAATTGGACATGATTGTTTTGCTATAAGAACTGTAGCAGTGTTACTAAGTTGCATGGGAATTCCTTCTGCATATCCAGTGCGTACAATACCAATGACAGTTGGCCGCGATGCAGTGTAAGTGCCATTGTATCCGATTGTCATGCCTTCTTTAATTTTCTGTACTGCAACAATTTGTGAAGTGACAGTTAATGCAGTTTTCGTTTCAGGGATTCCTCCATACAAAGCTTTGCCGATTCGTATCATATCAAAGTGAGCAGGGCGGTACGAAACAACACCGCTGCAACCTGCATGGACAAGTATATATGGAAAGTGCTTTTGACAAATACTTGTATACTTTTTAAATCGTGTTAATGCCTGTTGCACTGCGTCTAGATTGTCACTTTCAAAAGCTAAATGCGTGTAAACGCCTTCTATGCGGTCGTGCTTTAAGATTTGCAGTGTTTCGCGTAATTCATGCACAGAAGATATGCCAAAGCGATTCATGCCAGTGTTAACCGCTAGATGGATTCGCGGGTGAAGTTTTTTCTTGTGTAAAAGTTTGGCTTGGTAGCTACTCTCCACAGTGATAATAATGTCATTTTTTATGGCTGTGTTTATGTTTTCACAAATTCCAAACAGTAAAATGTCTTGCGTGATTCCGTTCTGTCTTAGTTCAATTGCTTCATTCAATGTGGCGACAGCGAAACAATCTACATGTGGGGCAAGTAATTTACTGATGCGTTTTAAGCCGAGACCATAGGCGTTTGATTTTACGACAGCGCAAAATTTTGTGCCGGGCTTTAAATGCTTTTTGATAGTCGCAACATTTTTTAATATTGTGCGGAAATTAACTTGAACAGATAACATAGTTTGATATATGATTTATCATGCGGATAATTGCAGGAACTCATCGTGGAAAGAAATTAGTTGAATATTACGCCGATAAGACGCGTCCAACAACGGACCGCGTTAAAGAGAATGTTTTTAATCTGTTAAGTAATTTGATCGATTTTCATGGGATTCGAGTATTGGATTTGTTTGCTGGTACAGGCTCTTATGGAATTGAATGTTTATCGCGTGGGGCAAGCTATGTACATTTTAATGACCATGATGTAATGGCAATGAATGTTATAAAAAAGAATATAGGTCAAACTTGGCGAAATTGTTGTGTAACAAAAAAAGAATTTTTGGCGGCTATTGATGGTGATTATGATTTAATTTTTTTAGATCCACCATATGGCAGTAATTATGGAGAACAAGCTATTGAAGCAATTAAGCATGGGTTAATCGTTTTTGAAACCGACCGCGAGTTTAGACATGAGCAAATAATTGATGCACGCCGTTATGGTCGAGCTTGGATTTATTTAATTCAAAAATAACAGGTGTAAAGCAAGTAACGCGCATGCTAAAATTCCGTGTGTGAATTTATATGTAAGATAAAAACTAAATTTAACTTTAAAACTTTGCAGGAAAACTTGTTGTTGCATTGCGACAGAAAAACCGCCAAAAGTTACAAAAAATTGTACAAGAAATGGGTTTGTCGTTGTGGCAACACCCGTTGTCATTTCTAATAGTCCAGCAAGTAAGGGCGGTAGTTTAATTAACCGTGCGCAGATATAGAAAAACAAAATTACTCCACAAACATTAACCATCGCATTCGTTGCACTGTTAAGGGAATTGCTAAAGTTTTGAAAGAAATGTGTGGAGTCAGTTGCTTCTTTTTTTAAACTAAGGGCAATTTGTTTTGGTGAGTTCGTTTGTTGTGGTTTCCATAACCAGCCATTAATTAATGCGCTAAGAATAGAACAAAGAAATATTATGCACCCCAATTTAAGATTTCTTAATAAAACAATGCCGGTTGTGGCTATAACAAAAATTGGACTGGGGGTTGATGTTATAATCGATAGTTGTTGCGCTTGTTGTAGATTTAGGCGATTTTCTAAATAGAGTGATTGCGTTAATCTTGCTCCGTTTGGATAACCAGATATATATGAGAGCAGAGTGACTAACCATGGTTGCGCACTTTTGGTTAAATTAATTATTAATGTTGTTATGACGAAAAATGGGAAAAGTACAGGCAAGACTGCTGTCGCGATTAATTGCAAACCATCTTGGCCCGCATTTAAAAAGTTTTGTAAGAAAGCAGTCACTAAATATAAATATGCTTGCAAAAAATAAGGTAGAAAGGTAACATTTTTACATGACAGAAGAACACAAATATGATATGTTAACAGCAAACAGTGAAGAGCGTGTTGTTGTAAAAAAACACAGTAACAAAATTGAAAAACAATCGTATCCAATTTTGGAATATGATCCAAATAAAGCTTCAATTACCAAAGTAAAAACTGATATTTATCCACAGCGTTCAAAAATTAAGCGTTGCTTAATTACTTATTTTCAAGATGTTGTTGTGAAAATGGAAACTAGTTATAAAATATTCCAAGCCTTTAAACTACGCATTGAAGGTAAACGCCCAGAAGTGTATCAATTAAACACAGGAAGTGAATCTATTTTTATTCTTTTGTGCCCGCTAGGTGCTCCACAAGCTGCACGAATGATGGAAATTTTATCAGCAATGGGTGTGGAAAAATTTGTAGTCTGCGGCGGTGCTGGTACTTTAGACGATTCTATTACGGGAGAAAAAATTCTTTTAGCAACTGCAGCTGTGCGTGATGAAGGTACCAGTTATCATTATTTACCACCAGCTCGTGAAGTCGCAATCAAAGAAAGTGTACGACAAAAAATGGTGCAATGTTTGCAAGCTGAAAAGGAAGATTTTATTGAAATTAAAACATGGACAACTGATGCTTCGTTTCGGGAAACACCGGATAAAGTTGAAATGCGCCGCCAAGAAGGTTGTGTAACAGTCGAAATGGAATGCGCAGCTTATTACGCTGTGGCAGAATTTAAAGGTTTGGATTGTGCGGTATTACTGTATGCTGGTGACTTAGTTCATAAGGAAGGGTGGGACTATCGCAACTGGCATGCACGCAACGATATGCGCGAACACCTTTTTGATTTAGCGGTAAAATGTGTTTTGAAATTATAGCTAAATTAGTATATAATGTTACATATGAAACTAGAAGAACAATTAGAAAAGTTTTTCCGAGATAAAATTAAGGTTGGTAAAATTAGCAACCAAAAATATCCGATTGCTGTTCCTATGTACAAAGTTGGTTCAGGGTTGTATGAAATTTATTTAATTGTTACCAATGACGGAAGATTTTATTTAAGTGATGAAGGTGCGACCTTAAAAGAGTTGGACCAAATTTTTGAATTGTCCGAGCCAGATGTTATTAAAAACTTGGTTGCTATTTTAAAACAATATGGCTGTCGCAAGGAAGGAAACAATATTATTATTGATTGTACCCCAAAGAACATTCATATGAATTTATCTTATTTAATTCAAGCAATATCATTTATGTTAAACATGAAGATTTTCTATGTTTAAGGGGTAATAAATGAACACAAGGCAAGAAGAAACTCCAAAGACATACATTAAAAGCAATACAGCGACAGTTAGAGGTTTAATGTCGTTTCTTTCTATTGTTCTTTTAATTATCGTCGCAGGACTTTGTGCCTATGTGTTAATTGGTTATAAAGGAATTCGTAAAAATCAAAATAGTAATGCTCGGGAATTTAATTTTCGTTTAGAAAATGATACTGCTGTTATTTTGGAATTTTATAATTATGAAGCGACAAAATGTGAGATTCCAGCGACTATTACCGGCGAAAATAATAAAATTTATCCTGTGACTGTTTTAGCGGAAACGGCTTTTACAAATCATGGTAATTTAACAGAAGTTAAAATCCCAGATAGTGTTACCAATATTTTGGGTAACGCGGAAACAAAAAAGGGCGCTTTTTCTGGTTGTGTGAATTTACAGACAGTAACTATGGGGAAAAATGTAACCAATATTGGTGCATATGCTTTTAAGAATTGTATTGCTTTGCAATCAATCCAAATACCGTCCACTGTTGAATTTGTCGAAGAAGGTGCCTTTATGAACTGTCTATCGCTAGAAACGGTAGATTTGGACAGTAATGGTGCGTTAGCGGAAAATTGTTTTGAGAATTGCTTAAATGTCAAAACATTGGATTTGTCGGATGATGTAGAGTTGAATCTTAGTGCTCGTAAGGCATTCGCTGAAATGGTAAAATTAACCAATATTATTATATCTGATACAAACACGAAATATTGCTTTGACTCAGAAGCAAGTTGTTTGTTAACTAAAACTAATGAGGAAAATGATACTTTAATTCTAGCTGGTTGCGGTACTAGTATTCCTGCTTCCGTAACAAAGATTGCGGATTGGGTGTGGGGTAAACGCGCTGTTGATAATTTATTTGTTCCAGACACGGTGACTGATATCACCGAAAATGCATTTGCTAATCAAGTTATCTATACAAATGCAAGCACAATTCCAGAGCGTTGGTTTACTCCAGAAACAGTTACAATAAAAACAAATGCAAGC
>JAFYKU010000100.1 GCA_017537405.1 Clostridia bacterium | reverse complement strand
GTTTAAGTTGACAGTTTTTTGTAATGGGGTACTGTTGCGGATAATATGAAATGTGGCTTGAGTTTTATTTTGGGTAGCTGCGAGAAAATCGGCGTGAGTTTGGATTGGAATGTTGTCCACGCTTTTGATAATATCACCTTTTTGTAAAACATTGTCGGCGGTATTGTTAGTGACCAGTAAACCTTCAATGTTAGCGGTAATACCTATGGGCATACCGCCAACTAAGATCGTATCAAAGGGTAAAATATCAACCATGACTTTTTTGATGGGAATGAAGCCCAGTAGTTTGACGGTAATGTATTTTTCTCCATTCGTATCCGAACCAGTCGGATTATCGGGTGGTACATCGGCTTGCCGTGCATATTCGCTGGGCGATAAAATAATGCGCGCCGGTGTTGTGATACCTTGCACAAAAGGTATGATTAAAAACATGTAAATGCTGAAAGCTGTGACGGCAAAGCTAATTCCGCGCCAAAATCGTAAACTGCGTAAAGATTTCATCTTGCATTTATTGTGTTACAAAAACATATAAATTATTTATGATGGCGCTATGGTGGTGCCGATTAATTGATTATTTACGGGTGCAATGGAAAACTTACCGCGCGACAATGTGTTGGTTGGTGGTATGTTTGGTTTTGGGTGCGGTACTGGGAATTGTCACTATTTGTATTGGCGATGTGGAAGTCGACAACATTAATTATCAATTAATTGACGGAAATATTTTGAATGCGACTGCGATTGGTGTGGGTATGGGGAGTTTTGTATGGCAACGCATTTTATCGTTGGCGGTACCGGTGCTGGTGGTGTTTGCTTTTGCGGCATTGTCGCGATGGACGGGGTGCGTGCTGTTTCCCATTGTTTTGATGCACGGATATTGGTTCAGTGTTGCGCTGTGGTGGGTGTTTTTTTATTACAGTTTTTCCGCAATATTAGTAATTGTGTTCTATGCTGTGTGGCTGATGATGGTAACGGCAATTTTATTTGTTGGTTTGGTTTGGGCGTACCAGTGGGGTTGTCATTGTCGAACTTGTCGTGGAAAACGGGAATGGGGGTGCATTGTTCGCGGAGCGTGCTGTTTGATTGGTGTGGCAGTGGTGATGGGTTTTCTTGAATATCTGGTTTTTTGTACGGTTTTAGGAAAAATTGTGTATAAAGCACTTTAAAATTCCGCATGATAAAGGTATGAAAACAAATAAGATTTTGATAACGGCTTGGGCGATGAGTGCTGTTTGCGGATTAAGTGCGGTGACTGGTGTACCGTGTTGCCGTGATTGCCACGAAAACAAAACGGTAAATGCTGCTGCGTTGGTGACCGAAACAGCGACGGAACAAACTGAAACCGTGCCGCAGTTTGCAAACGCACCGCAATTGACCGCCAAAGCTGCGTTTTTATTGGAAGCTAATAGTGGTAAAATTCTCTATGCGCAGAATGCAGACCAACATTTACCCATTGCTTCCATGACGAAGGTGACCACGCTGGGTGTCATTTATCAAGCTTTAGATGCGGGTAAAATTACCATGGATGATATGGTAATGGTGAGTGAACGCGCATCTTCAATGGGTGGCAGCCAAGCTTTCTTAGATGCGGGAAGTGAATATTCGGTGCGTGACTTAATTCAATCCATTGTGGTAGCTTCTGCGAATGACAGTTGTGTTGCGATGGCGGAACACATTAGTGGGTCAGTCGAAAGTTTTGTGCAAGAGATGAATAACTTTGCCAAAGATTTAGGTTGTAAAGATACAAACTTTGTGAATTGTACGGGATTGCCAGCTACGGGAGCTTATTCCTGTGCGCGTGATATGGCAACTTTGTATCAAAAAATTATGCAGTCGAAACATTACGGAGATTTTAATCATGTATGGATGTATGATTTAAAACATCCGAGTGGTCGTATTACAGGTTTAACAAATACAAATAAATTAATTCGCCGTTATCATGGTTGTTTGGGTGGTAAAACTGGATTTACGAATGAAGCAGGACACTGTATTACAGTAGCGGCGAAGCGTGGTGATTTGCAACCGATTGCGGTGATTATTGGGGCTGCCAACAGTCAAACGCGTTTTAATGAAAGTAGTGCTTTATTAGATTATGCGTGCCAAAATTTTGAAAACCGTTTAGTTGTAGATGCGAGTAAGCCTTTGAAAACTGTCGCTTTAAAAAACGCGGTTGCGGAACATGTTGATTTGTATCCTGCTGTCAATTATTATCATTTGACCGCGAAGAACCAAGACGACAATTTGGCTTTGGCATTAGAAATTCCAGATTCGGTGGCGGCGCCATTGAGTCCGCAAAATAATTTGGGAAAAGTGTTAGTAACTGACAATGGCAAAGTGGTGGCGGAAATTCCAGTACGCGTCAATAGTGATGTTGGCAAAGCCAGCTATTGGGAAACTGTGCAAAAAGTTGTGCGCCGCTGTCCAATTAATTCGTAATACCGTGCTTTACAGTTGCCGCGTTTTTTGGTATGATAACTATACGCGGCCGTGGCGGAATTGGCAGACGCACAGGACTAAGGATCCTGTATCGCGAGATGTGGAGGTTCAAGCCCTCTCGGCCGCACCAATATACATACAAAAAGTCTCGTTTAAAAGGTGTAAATATGTTTATAAAGAATGCAGATTTAAAATCTTCTGATTATTTAGAATTGCAATATATAAAAAACAATTTAATCACTGATAAAGAGTTATTAAAATTAAAGAGCATTGAACATTTTAAAGAAGATTCGATATTTGTTAAAGCTGATGATATAGACAAGTTTGAAGATAATTATTCTGCTATTTTTGATAGACCTAAAAATCCTGACGGGAGCAACAAGTTTTATCCTTTTGGAATTAATCTTTATACTACAGAACAATTAAAAGAAATCTATAATAAATTAAAACAAATTGAAGCAGATTCGGTGCTACTAAATTGGTTGAAATTTGCGGTGGAGAAAAAGTATAGTATCTATATACTGGGGGTGTAGTTTTGATTTAAAAAGACTTTTTGTAGTATTTGACACAATGATTTTAAACAACCTGAATGGTTGTTTTTTTTATATGAAAAGTTAAAAAGCAAAATTTGATTTTTTTTTGTGGTAAGGGTCTTGATTTTTGGGTTTTTACTATTTTATAATATATGCGATGAAAAAATTAAGTAAATTATTAAGTCGTCTTTCGAAAATGGGATTGACACAAGAAGAAAGGGAAGTCTTTAAGACGCTTGACCTTTATGTTGAGGGATTTTTCCCACAAACGGTTTCTATCTTGACGCGTTTAGACAAGTTGGGCAACAAGGATATGAAAAACCTATTAGATATTCGTTTAAAAAAGGACGATGGTTTTAACTTGTTTAATATGTTTTTCCGTTCGCGTGATGACGCTTGGATGGCTCAATATTTAGCGTATTATTATGAGCATAATCAATATACAGATGGGCAATTTAAAGCTACGGAAGAAAAAAAAGAAAAGCTACCATTGCATGCTGTAGAGAAGTATGTTAAATTTACAACTAAATATAAAGCTTTGCGTGATGAGTTTGAACAAAATATAGTGCGTTCGTACATTAGTAATTGGGTAACCTATATTCGTGAAGATGATTTTTACTGTAAAGGTGAACGCAAAAAAGCCATGGTTCAATCTGAAAATTTTGACCATTTATTCCGATACAATGTTGTTTCGGCAATGCAGTTTTTGAATATTCCTGATGAAAATATTCAAGCAGGTTTAGAGCGTTATAATAACTACTGGCGTGAAACGGCAATGTTATTATCTTTTAAGAATCATTTTAAAAAAATATTTGGCAAAGAATATGATTTTGAAAATCAGGATTTTGATTTAAAAAATTATGAGTATAAATGGATGATTGTACGCAATAGTGAATACTATGACCAACATAAAGATGCGGTAAATAAATATGGGAAAGTAAACTTAGCAATGAAAATGCCAAAATCAAAAGTTGCTGAAATGTATCGTGATGTTTTAAATTTTGAAGAATATTTCAAATATACACAAAAGCAAATTAATTCAGAAAATGAAATTAGTTACGAAATTGAATAATTAATTTGGTAAAATATTGAATTTTAAAGTGAGGAGAAATAATACATTATGAAAAAATTAACTAAATTATCAGAAAACTTTTATCAAATGGGATTGACCAAGGCTGAAAAAGCGGATTTCCAAGTTTTGGATTCTTTTTTGGAGGGTTTTTTCCCGAACATAGATATGATTGAAAAAAGTTTAAAAACTTTTTGTGACAATGATATCAGAAAAGTGTTGCGCTTACGCGTACAAAAAAACAAAGAATACAACATCGAAAATATGATGTTGTTGTCGCACCATGATAAATGGTTGGCGGGCTATTTTCAATTTTATATTATGAATAATTTTAATGCTGTTTTTTCACAAATTGCGCAAAAAGATTTGATTAAAAATTCGACCGCTAATGTTGTGAAAAAATATGTACAAAAATCGCCTAAGTTTAAGGTAAAGCGTAACGAATTTGAACAAAATGTTGTTATGGCTTATATCCAAAATTGGGCGGCGAATAACTTTGCTACTGATTTTTATTGTAAACAAGAACAAAAATGGGCAATGTCTTATTCGGTTAATTTTGATAAAGAATTTCGTAATAAAGTGAAAATGGCAATGCACTTTTTAAATATTAGCGCTGAATCGATTGAAGCCGGAATTGAGCGTACAGCTCGTTATTGGCGCAAGGACGCTATGAAATTGGCCTTCCAAAACTATTATAGAAAATCTTTCCGCGAAGAATTTGATTTTAACACGACTGATGCAAAGAAAAAAAAATATATGAACCAGTGGTTGGCTTTGCGTCAACGCGAATATTTTGATGAACACAAAACTTCGATTAAAAAATATGGCAGACCAACTAAGGCAATGTTAATGAAACAAAAAGCGGCTGATTTTGTGCGCAAAGAACTTGAGATTTGGGAAGATCATCACGAAATGGAAATGCGTGGTGTTGAATGTATTTATTGATTTGGTTGTGCTTAAGATTTCCTAAGAAGGATAATTAATGATGAGAAAACTAACGAAAATTGATTTTAAAGAAAAAGGAATTAAAGAAGACAGTTTGCAGTACTTGCAGGAAAAATATTTTAATGAAATATTAGATATGTATGCGGAAAATCTTTTTCCAGAGCGTGATTACGCGAAAAGTGATCTAAAAACAGCAATTACTAAATTTAATGATATGTATAATTATCATGGTATAGCATTACTAGATTTGAACTGCCATACTCGTGACGATAAATGGATTCAAGAAACATTAACGAAAGATTGTGCAGCGACAGTGTCATCAAGTTTTGTTGAAAATTATATTAAAACTTCACCTGTTTTAGATCAAGTGCGTCGGGAGCAGGAACATGCTTTGGTAAAAAGTTATATTCAAATTTATCGTGATATTAATGTTGAAGATTTTGCGGATGGTATAGATTATGAGCGAAGCAAGGCACGCGTTAATCAAGATTACGATAAATTGTTCTATAAACGCGCATCGATTATATTTAATAAACTTGCTTGTTTGTTTTATACAGAAGAAATTAATACAGATTTAGAAAAAAAATCTTTATGATTTAGGCGATAATTGTAATTATTTTTTCATTAACCTTGACTTCGTTGCTTGAAAACAATTATAATAGAGCATGAATAAAATTCCTGATGTCGCAGGATTTTTAAGGGCGAAGTATGCTACCTTAAACCTTTCAGATGAAGAATTAAATGCTTTCATTATTATGGATGGAAAATTGGACATATTGTTGCCACCTATTAATGATGTAAGGCATCATTTGTTGTCTATTGAAGATATCAGAACTCGTCGAAAAGAAATAAATGCTAGTCGTGAGTTTCGTGTTCAAGATTTTCCGTTACAACTACATGACTCTGAATGGATTAATCAATACATTATGAAGCGACTAAATTTTTGGGGTCGTGAGATAAAAGGCGATATTGACATCAGTCACAAAACGCTTGGAAGTTATTTGGCTCGCTCGGAGGAGTTTTGGAAAAAGCGCGATGAATACATTAAAGAAGTTTTACAAACTTGTTTAAAAACATGTTTGCGTTATAATCCGGAAAGTAAGTTTTTTGGTGCGATCAAAGGATATCAATATAACAGTATTAATTATGATAAAGATTTTCGTGTGCATTTCATAAAAGTTTGTGAGTTATTAGGGTTATCAGGATTTGAAGTTGCGAAGTTTTTAGAAGATAATGCTAAGGCGTGGCGAACAGAAGTACAGATGCATACATTTTCGAATAATTACACAAAGTACAAACCAAGAGGTTGGCTTAAACATAAACAGCGTCCACCTGAAATGGAAGAAATTGATCGAATTGAAGATAAGCTATATAAAAAATGGATGATGCTGCGTGAATTTGAATATGAGCGTGAAAACTGGATTCTTTTTAATCGGTTAGGTATAAAACCTAAAATGCAGTTAAAAACTGAAGAAGTTCAAAAATTAAGAGAAGAGGTTGCGGCCTTGGAACATGAATTTCGGGTGCGCGTTAATTTATATGAGAACTGGGAAATGCAACCAGAGTTGTTTAGCGTGGAAGATTTAAATCAAAAAGATGGTCGTGAAATGTAACTAAGTTATGGGGTCGATTTAACACCGATAAATTTTACGGGAGATAATTACTTATGAAATTAAAACAATTTACAATGAATATACATGTTGGGCAAAAATTTGAAGTTCAATATTTAGATAGCCACTTATTGGACATTTTCCCGAACCTTGCTTTTGTAGAGCAAAATGTAAAAATGTTGAAAGATATTAAAATGTCTGAAGTTTTAGTAAATGGACAGAAAATTACTTCAGAGCATTTTTTACCTTTTTATGTCAATGATAATGATTGGTTAGAAGTTTATTTCGGTAATAAGTTTAAAACACAAAACTTGTCGTATGAAACTATTCGTAAGTATATTGATAATTCGCCGAAATTTGCTGCTGCTCGTGAGCAATATGAAGAAAATGTTGTGCGTTGTTATTTGAATGAATACAAAAATTTTAAAAGTGATGATTTTTATGCAGATATGGAAAACAAGTATTTTTTGCGTAATAGTATTAATTATGACAAAATTTTCCGTCATGAAGTGAAATCCGCGATGAATAAATTAGGGCTATCTGCAAAAAGCATTGAATATTCGTTAGAAAAAAACGCGCCATTGTGGCGTGATGAGTCAATGACTGTGGCTTTTTTAAATCGTTATCCAGATTGTGGTGTACGGGATTATGTGCGTCATGGTTATCGCTTTGAAGATGGTTTGATTGAGGAACAAGATAGTAAACCAAATTTTTATGCGGAGCGTTCATGGCGTCTTTTGCCTTTATCAAAATTATCGGAACAGCAAAGAACTTTATATAATGTTTGGAAGTCTTTGCGTGAATTTGAGTATTATCAAGAAAACAAAAAAACGATTGATAAGTTAGGTCTAGCGACACCAAACATGAAAATGAACTTAAAAGAAGCGATATCATTATATTCTAAACTTCAATCGTTAGAATATATCTGTGGCTACAGAAGAAATTATTACAGAAAGGATGAATCTAAAATATTTTAATTTTGTGTGAATATTGACATTTTATTTGGGATTGCCTATAATGCATGATGCAAATAAAACAGAAGTTAAAAAACAGTTTTAATCATGTTCATTTAAAGCTAAATGAAAAAAAATATTTAACAGAATTAGATAAACATTTTGACGATTTTTTCCCATCAAAGAATTTCGTGATGCAAAATTTAAGCAATTTATCAATGCAAGATCGTAAGTATAATTTTGTTTACAATGTAATTCATTTACCGTTCCACACGCGTGATGTTGAATGGTTGACTAACTACATTAGGGACAAAATTCAAAAAACACCGCGGTTATCGGTATTAAGTAATATTCCTTACAATACTTTAAAACGATATGTAGAAACATCGTCAAATTTTATTGCGCGCCGTAATCAATATGAAAGAGATTTAGTTTGTGGTTATATCAATAACTGGTTGCATGAATGTTGTGATGATTATTACTTAAAAGCGGAGCAAAAACAAAGATACGAAAAAAAGCGTAACTTTGATGAAGTTTTCCGCGAAAAAGTTGTGAACGCTATTTCTTTATTAGGCATTGACCGTTCAATTGTAAATTTTTATTTGGAAGAGAATGCGCATATTTGGCGTAAGTGTGTTATGCAAATGACTTTCATGAATCGTTTGCAAAATAGTTCATATTTTAAACAATTTGCGCTGAACGATGACCAACGCATATTATTGTCAAAAAATAATCCGCAGGCCTGGGAAAAATTTGTAAATAAAGAGTTTGATTTTATGAATCTTTGGCTGGCTGTTCGGGAAGTTAAATACTATCAACAAAATAAAAGCGTTGTGGATAAAGCCGGTACCATTACTCCCGCAATGCAGTTGGTTGATTATAAAGTCTATCGTTTAAGAGATGAAAAGAGTTCAATGCGTTTTGAATATATTAAATTATTGAAAGAAACGGCACAAATTGTTCAAGAAATTGAATCACAAAATTACGGTAAAAGTAATATCTAATTGTCTGAATAAATTTAGGTAGTCTTGTTTGACAGAAAAGTTGAGCTCATATATACTGCCGCTATGAAATTGAGTTATACGCAAGATAAACAATTTCCCCAAACCCATTTAAAGTTCAATGTTTTGTTAGATGAATGCCTGAGAACACTTTTCCCGAATGAAGAGTACATATTAGATAATCTAAAAAACATCACACGAAAAGATAAATCATATACAGTATCCTATAACAAGGGGTATTTAGCTTACCATACCTGTGATACCAATTGGTTAGCAAAATATTTAGAAATGGCGTATAATCACTTGCAAAGTTTGAAAACAACGCGTTTAAATCCACAAGAACAAACAGCATTAACAAAAAAAATTCCATTTAGTTATATTCGTAATTATGTTGAAACTTCACCAAAGTTTGACGCATTGCGTTCTCAGTATGAACAAAAATTAGTCGGTGCCTATATTCAATTAACCCAAGATAATAAGAAAGATGATTTTTTTACTAAGAGTATCGTGAAAATTGCTGATGCTCAGCACCCACAGTATGAGCGTCTTTTGCGTGACCGTTTTGTCGCGGCGATGCAGCATTTGGGTATGGATAAATTTCGTGCTGAAACAGGAATTGAATTAAATGCTCATTTATGGCGTGATAATGCACGCTTTCAGACTTTCTTAAATAATTTCCGAAAATATGATATGCGAAACTTGACGGGAAGCAAAGGTTTAATGGCGCGTTATTATCCGTCTGTATGGGCCATGTTAGTCAACATGGGTGAACAATTATATGAAAAATGGTCGCAGTTAGCTGAATATAATTATTATCAACAACATAGAAGGATTATTGATCAATTAGGTACAGCTAATTCACACATGTTAATTTCAGAAGACAAAGCGGCGAAATTAGAAAAAGAAGTTGAATCAATGCAATTTTCTTTTGAATGTATGTTGTTTAAAGCCACACAAAAAATAGAACAAATAACAAATAAAACCCAAAATGGTATCGAAAAATGATAAAGAAATTTAGTGCATATTGACATGGTAGTATGCGTAAAGTTATAATTGCTTATGAAATTAAAACATTTTATTATCAAAAATTTGAACCAGACCCAATCAATTGATGAAACTTTAGAACAAAAGCTAACAGCTTTGTTACCTAAAATTTTTCCAGCAGATGATTTAAAAAAATTAAAAATGGTTGATAAGATGGACAACCAAATATACACTGCCAGTTATTTACCATTCCATACGCGTGATAATGCGTGGTTAGCAAATTATATTGTTAGGTTGGTGCATGATTTGCAAGTAAAACCTAGCCGCGATGAAAAAAAATCGTCTTATCGGATGTTGGGCGTAGTCAGTCTTGCTGATGTGATGCAGTTTATGAAAAATTCGGTTGAATTCACTCAGGCGCGTGATTGTTATGAACAAAATTTAGTTGCGAGTTATATACCGCTGTTAAGTGATAATACACGCGATGATTTCTTTACTGTTGCGGAAGAAAAACGAGCTATTTTAAGTCATAAACGCTGTTCAACTTTATTCCGGAATCGTATCCATGAAGCAATGCACTTCTTGGGGTTACCAGAAGATGTTATTGAATTAGGAATCGAAAAAAATCGTTCGAAATGGTATCCGCGAATGCAAAAACATACTTTTGCGAATTTGTATGAGCATGTACCGATGCTTGAACAAAATAGTCAGTATATTTATTCCTATTTACGCAAAGAATTACTTGCATTGGAAAAAGCGAGAGATGAGTTTCAGGTAAACTGGGAAAAATTGGAAGATTATAAATATTATAAAGCACATAAAGCGGCAATTGATAAAGTGGGTCGTGGAGCTTCGTATATGAAAATATCCAAAAGTCAAGCTGTCCATTTAATGAAAAAAACTAATGCGACTTATTTGCAGTACAAGCGATTCTTGCTTGATTTAATTGGGCATATTAAACCAGATGATGGTGATAATCGATACCTTATGCATGGCAAAATTACGCAGAATAAACTTAAAGATTGTATCTCCAATAAGCATATACAAAATAGCAATTTAGAACGCGAAATGTAAGAGCACAAAAAATTGTATGACTTTTTTTGTGGGAATATTGACTTTGGGTTGTTTGATTTCTTATAATTAAATATGGAAAAATTGAGTCAATTACAAGAAGAAAAATTCCCTGTTAAGCATTTAGTTTTAAGCAAAGAAGACCAAACTATTTTAGATAGTAATTTGGCAGTATTTTTTATGAATGAAAAAAACATTCAAAAACAATTAGCTCGTTTGAACCGTTTTGAAAGAGATGTAGTTGATAAATATGATCACACACATTTGTTTTTTCATGCGCGTGATAATAAATGGCTAGTTCAATATATTTTGGCTTGCTTAGATGAAGTGCGTTGTATGCAATTTAATGAAAAGGAAAAAGACCCAACTGTTCAAGTTTTGAAATATATAACTCCACAAACGATTGTGTCATACATTACACAGTCGCCTAATTTTAAGGCACAACGCGCAGAATATGAACAAAATGTTGTAAAGGCATACATAAATATTTTAAAAGATGCTAAAATTGATGATTTTCAAGTGCATGATTATGAGAAACGAATATATCGTAAGAAAGCTGACTATGATAAAATTTTCCGCAATAAAATAGTCAAAGCAATGCGCTTCTTGTGTTTTAGCGCGCGCACTTATGAACCAGCAATTGAAAAGAATGCAGACCTATGGCGTGACCAAGTGCGTAGGCAGACTTTTGAAAATCTATTTCATTTAAATAAATACTTAGACAACGAAACACTAAATAAATGTAATCTTTTTGCACCGCGTGTTTTTGCCGAAATTAATAATGCTTTAGAAGATATTTACCAAACATGGTCAGCTGCTCGTGATTATATTTATTACCAAGACAACCAAGAAACAATCGATAAATTAAACCAAGCAACACCGAATATGAAACTGTCAGAAGTTGAATACAGAAAAATGAATCGTAAAGTAATGGTAAAAATTACTCAATACAAAGAAATTGTTGCAAAAGCCAAAAGAAGTGTCCACGGCAAAGCATTTATAAAAACCAAAGCAAACTACTGGAATACACATCAACCTGATTCAAATGGTTTTGACATTGTGAAAATTGATGAAGAAAAGTTAAAATATTGGGACAATCATCAACCAGTAACCAACGGTCATGATGAAGTTATTGTGGACGAAGAAAAATTACGCTATTGGGATTTTAATCAACCGTTAACTAATGATGGAAAAAATATTCCAGCAAAAGAAATTAACTATGATTATTGGGATCATCATCAACCACAAACAAGCAACGGTAAACCTGTTCCCCAAAAAAAACACAAGAATCCTAAATATTGGGACCAACATCAACCAGACACTTATTTAAGTAAATAATATCATTTTGCTTAGTGCTCGCAACAAAAAAGAACCCTAACAATTAGAGTTCTTTTTTATGTTTTGCAAGTTGTGTTTATTCGTTTTGGGGCAGTGCTAATGTCGTTGGAGCGATGCGTGGGCGGCGATGTGTTAAGGCGTAAACCAGCCACCAAATGAATGCTGCAATCGCAAGTACCAAAAGTGCAATCAAGAATAAATTGGTGCTGCCAACTTCGTCTTCGGTTAATTGTGCCGCTTTATTTTGAACTTCAACCATCAAATTAGTTACGGCTTTTTCTTTTGCCTTGTCGAAGTTTTTCATGACAGCGGCATAAGTTAAGTTATCTGCGTTTGGGAAGACGGTACAAGCGTAGTTAATATCGGGGTTGAAGATACCTTCTTCATTGTCAGGGATATTGTTTTTTAAATCTTCTGGGACATAGTAGTCGCCGTATTCGATAACTGGGTCGCCATTTTCGTCAAAGATTTGGTTGCCATCTTCGTCAAGTGCAGGTTTCGAACCGGTCATATCATCGATAGCTTCACCAGCGGCAACCATTTGGCTACCAACATAGTCGATGTTTACTGCTGCGTTTTCGGCGTCTAACATGAAGTTGATGAATTCGTAAGCCGCGTCCAGATTTTTCGCGTAAGTTGGAATGGCAAAGTTATCGGTCCATAAGTTAGTTCCATTTGGCGCGTAGTAGCGGAGTGGGTTAACATAGTCTTCGTCTTCGGCATTTTCTTCCATTAATTCGTACATCGCTAAGCCGGCATCACAACTCCAAAATAAACCGTAAGCAAAATCATCGTTATTGGGGTCGATAAAAGATTTTTTACCGTTATCGTTTTCGTAAACAGGATTCATGGTGCGGATTTGTTCCATTAAAACTTGACGCGCGTCTTCAATGTTGTAAGCGCCGTTCATGTTAATGATGTCTTGCAATAAACTGTTATCATAGTTGCCAGCGATATATTGGTCATCGTTCATATAAACAGCATTATCAATTAAGCCAGTGGCATTATTTTCTTTTTGTGCGCTGTAAATCATAGCAATGGCAATCGAGTCACGCGCTGATTTTTTCATGGTGATACGGCCTTTATAGGCATCGGTTTCGCCTTCACCAAACAAGACACCAAAACCGTATTGAGTAAGTTTTTCTTCAAACATTTCCACAGAAATACCAGTGGTTGCTTCAAGTGAGTCAATAACACGGGTATCATACATAATACCCAAGGTACCAATCATATAAGGAATTGCCCAAGCTTGTTCGGCAACGGGATTGTTGTTTGCGTCGTAAACTGTGGTAAATGGTTTGGTACGATCCATGATAGCGGCGTCAAGTTCATCTGTAACACGGGTCATATCAATGGTTTGCAATAAACCATCTTGTGCCATTTTTTCGACCATGTATTCTGATGGAAAAATTAAATCGTAATCGGCGCGTTGAGTATTAATTTTGCTGTACAATTCTTCGTTATCGGCAAAAGTGTGATATTCGATACGGAATTTATCGGCATTTTTAACTCCGTCTGCTATTAATTTCTCGCGGTAGTATTCGGTAAAATCATCTAACAATTCGGTTTCGATATAGTCTTCCCAGTTATAAACTTTTAAGACCATTGCGCGTGGTGTTAAATTGGAAGCAATCACAGGCACAACACCGATACCGGTTAATAACAAGATACCTGCCAAAATACCAGCAACAACTTTTTTGTTTAAACGGATACCTTTGCGGACGCGAGCGGCGTTAAAATTCATCACAACTAAAACCAATAAGATAACAATAAAGATGATTGTGGTTAAAGCTTTGAATGCATCGGGAATGTCGCGACGGCTAATGGCTCCGTAAATTACGGTTGAAATGGTTGGAACACCGCTGTTGTTGTATTGTGTGATAACGAAGTCGTCCAAAGACAAAGTGAAACCTAACAAGAAAGCTTGAATCATGGCTGGGACTAATTGTGGCACAATGACGCTGGTAAAAGCTTTGAATGGGGAAGCGCCCAAATCCAAAGCTGCATCAATTAAGTTCGCATCAAGCTGACGCATTTTAGGTAAAATTGTCAACAAGCAGAATGGTAATGC
>JAFYKU010000099.1 GCA_017537405.1 Clostridia bacterium | reverse complement strand
GATGAGTTTTTATATCAAAATCGAATTTTAGAGGAAATTTATTTGCCAAATTTGGAAGAAGTTGGTTCGTTCTTTTTAAACTGTAATGAACAATTAACGGTTGTTGATTTGCCGCGTTTGAAAAAATGCAAATATGCTTTTATGTTTTCAAATAGAATTGCAAAACATCTTAACTTAAAGAAGTTAGAAAAATGTGGTGATTTTTTTATGTGTAGTAACGAAGAAGTCACTGAATTTAATGCCGAAAATTTAGGAGAGTGTGGTGATGACTTTTTTGTGTGTAACAATAAAATTAAAAATTTTAAAGCACGGAAATTAAGAAAATGTGGCAACAGATTTATGCGTTATGGATTAAAGTTTGATACTTTTGATGTTCCTAGCTTAGAAGAGCAAGGTAATTATTTCTTGGGTGAGAATTAAGATATTCACGCTCAATTTTAAAAAGATAATTTGCAGAGTTTATAATTTTAGTATAATATCTGACAGGAAAGTTAAACAAATGAAAACATCTGTAAATCTTTATTTTGATTACAATATCCCGCCGAAGGAACGAATCAACGCGATTAAGGCAGCGGGATTTGATGAGTTCCACTGTGGTGTTCACGATGAGAGTAAAGATGTTAGTTTAGTTGAGTTGATTAAATACGCGGCGAATTTGGGGCTTAAATGCACAATGATTCATTGTTTGTATGATAAAACGCGCTTGCATTACTTTTGGGAGCGTGGTGAGCAGGGTGATGCTGTTTGCGATGATTATTGTCGGCAAATTAAAAAGTGCTGCGGCTTGACTAATAATTTTGTTATTCATTTAAATGGAAGTAAAAAAGAAAAGCAAAGTAAATTTGGTTTGTTGCGTTTAAAGAAAATTTTGCAGGTTTGTACAGAATGTGATATTAATTTGTGTGTGGAAAATCTTTGTTTAGAAAAAGAAATTCCGTACATCTTTCGTCATATTAAGCATGACAAATTAAAAATTTGTTTTGATACAGGACATCAACATTTTTTGACACCTAAACTACCGATGTTGACGAAATATATGAAATATGTTGCGGCTTTGCATTTGCATGATAATCATGGTTCACAAGATGAACATTTGATATGCGGGCAAGGGACGATTGATTGGTTGAAGATTGTGGCAGGTTTGAAAACTTTGCCTGAGGTAGTTTTAAGTGCGGAAGTCAAAAATCATAGTGCGATGCCGATGCAAAATTTTTTGGCGGACACTTATGAAAGTCTAGTTATGATTGAAAAGTTAATGATAAAAGATTGATATCTTGGACTTATTTTTCTATTTTATCAATAAACAATATGCCGTCCATATGGTCAATTTCGTGGCAACAACAAACAGCATCAATGCCATGGAAATCTTTTGTGTGTTTTTTGCCGTGCCGATCTTGGTATTCCAAAGTGATGAAATGTGGACGGCGAACGCGACCGCTGATGCCGGGACAGGATAAACAGCCTTCGGCATCGGTGCGTTGGCGCTTGGCTGTCTTAATAACAGGATTGATAATTTCCAAAGTCCCGTGTTCTTGTGTCATGACAATGGCCATACGGTATAGAATACCGACTTGAATTGCAGCTAAACCAATACCATTGGCGTGTAAAAGTGTTTCATGCATGTCATCTAAAATTGTATGTATTCGTGGCGAAAAATCTTCGACGGGTTTGCTGTGTTTACGAATTAAAGGGTTATCCTGTTTGATAATTGTTAAGCGAGCCATATTCGTTTATTATATAAAATTTATTGTTTTTTGTCTAATATAATGTGAATGAATTACTTCGTTTAAAACGAAAGTCGTTTGGTTTATCATGGTTTTGTGATATAGTGTTTTTGTGAAAATTATTTATATGGGATCTCCAAAATTTGCCGCCGATGTTTTGGCTGGTATTATTGAACATCATGAAGTAGTTTGTGTCGTAACTCAGCCTGATGCCGTAGCCGGGCGTGGTCATCAAGTGCGTTTTAATCCAGTAAAGCAATTTGCCGTTGAGCATAATATTCCTGTATTGCAACCGGAAAAAATTAGTAAGGAAGCTCATTTGTTGCAGAATT
>JAFYKU010000098.1 GCA_017537405.1 Clostridia bacterium | reverse complement strand
AATCAACCTGATTGGCAATTTATGGAAGATTATATTAAGCATTTACCTTATGGATATAGAATATAAATAGTAATTTTTACTGTCAGTAAAATCATTAGTTTGCAAAATTGTATGTTAATCTCTGGACAAATGCCTAAGCGGTATTTTAGGAGGTTTAATGAAAGAATTATGTATTTTAACAAAATCACTTAAAGACAGGGGATATTGTGTTGTCGGTGCGGATACATCGACTGGGGAATTGTATCGTTTAGTTGCGGATGATTCGGGTATGGCAATTCCAAAAGAAGTTTTAGATAATAAAAATATTGAAACATTAGATGTTATTCGTGTTAATTTAACCAAACATGTACCACTAAATTGTCAAACTGAGAATTGGCTGTTCGATGAAGATTCAATTGTGAAATTTGGCAATAAGGGTTTAAGCGAGATTTTAAGTCTTCGCCCTGTGAATAATGTTGGTGATATTTTTGAAAATACTAAAACTGAACTCACGGTTGATGAAGCAAAAAAAATGAAACATTCAGTAGAGATTCTAGAAGTATCAAATCTTAAATTAGATACTTCATTAAAAGGAGATGGTCGTAATCATCATAAACTGCAGTTTAAATACTGTGGAAATGAATATGCACTTGCTTTAACTGACCCAAAGTTACGCCAAGAGAATTTAGATAAATTTCCATTGGGTAAAGCGACTATTGTAGTATCCATTCCAAGCCATCCTTTTGGTGAAAAGAATACTCATTATAAATTTGTTGCAAAAGTTTTTGTCCATTTGTGATTGCGTGGTATGATTGAATGATGACAAAAGTTTATACGATTGGTTATGCCGGGATTCAGTTACCAAAGTTTATTGATGTGTTATTGCAAAACGATGTAACCATGTTAATTGATGTTCGTTCAATGCCAAGAAGTCGCTACTTCCCAAATTACAATAATTACAGTCTTGCCAGAGAATTAGCCAAGCAAAATATCCGTTATGAACACTGGCAAGAATTTGGAGCTAGACAACTAGATTGTAAATACACAACGATTGCCAACAGTGAGCCATTCCAAAAAGCATTGGAACGAATCAGAAATAGTAAAGAAACTATTTGTTTGATGTGTGCCGAAATCGACCCAATTAACTGTCATCGCTTTATTTTAGTTGGTCGTTATTTAGATGATGTAACCAATATAATTGCTAAACGCAACGGGGAAGTACTTTACGAAAGTAAAACAGAAACCGAAAAACGAATCAATGGTGATTATGATAAACAAGGTTCTAGAATCCAATATACGGTGTAATAATGATAAGATTTTAATCAAAAGACATTTATCTGGAAACAATAACTAAAATGCGTTATTAGTTTTTGTTATCAGTTAGCATATCGATAACAATCTCAATTTGTTCTTTCGCGCGTTCAATCATCTCGGGTTTGCCTAAATTTATTTTTAATCTGTTTAGAATTTTGATTGATTCTTCGTGTATTTGTTCATCTTTTGCAACGATCATATATATTTTGGCCAGTGCAGTTTGTGTATCTTCAATTATTTTATTTTGTAGTTTTTGTAATTCTTTCTTTGTGTTTTCTATTTGGTCATGGTTAAGTAAATTACTACCGTACTTGATACAACTATCACAAATAAAACATTCACCATTAGGTGAACCTATCATTTTTCTTACCTCTTTTGAACTTTTCCCGCAAAAATTACAACAATAAATTTCTTTTTTCATTGATTTAATAATAACATTCTGGTTTTGTAATTACAATAATTACATAACTTTTTATTGTTAAAATTTGTATTCAATTTACATTACCTGCGTCTCGCCACTCACAACCTAAATCAATTAAGGAGTTGTTGGATGCAGAAATCTGATTTATTATATATTTCGACAGGAACGAATCGCAAGGGAGACAATTGATGTTAGAAGTAAAGTTATTTGATTTGGGAACTGTTCCCGAAAAAGAATACACGCGGGTTGTTTGTGTATCTAAATACAATGGGAAATGGGTGTTTGCAAAAAATAAAAAAAGCAATTGTTGGGAAATTCCGGGTGGACACATTGAAGCGGGTGAAGATTGGCTGACTGCTGCCAGACGGGAAATGTTTGAAGAAACTGGTGCGATAAAAATTAATGTAAGACCTGTTTGCGTGTATTTCATTTCCTCATATGCTTTATTGTGTTATGCGGAGATTGTTGAACTTGGCAAACTTCCCAATTTTGAAATGTCTGAAATTGGTTTATTCGATGACCTTCCCCATAATTTAACATATCCCGAGACGCATAAATTATTTTTTGAAATAGCAAAGAATAAAATAAAGAAATTTTAGTCTGTTTAGTTTTAAATTTAGATAATAGAATATTTTTTTTAGGGTAGACCTAAAAGCATAAAGTCGTTTTAGGTTTCATCGTCTCCGCCAATCGGAACTGCGTTCGCACACGCAGTTCTTTTATTTTTGTCTAAAAGGTATTCCTGCAATTATATTTTAGCAAATTAAGTCGAGATAATTGTTTCGTTTTTTATATACTATAAGCATATGGAGTGAATAGAAATGAATGAACATATCGAAGCAGTTCAGAAAATGCAGGATTATATTGCAACACATCTTGATGCTAATATCACAATGGCAGATTTAGCAAAAGTATCAAAATTTTCTCCTTGGTATTCATATAGGCTATTTGTGGACTTGCTTCATATGACACCAGCAGTTTATATTAGGAGATTAAGATTATCCAAATCAGCGCTTCGTCTGCGAGATGAAAAAATAAAAGTTATTGATATTGCATATGAAGTCGGCTTTGATAGTGTGGATGGTTATCAACGAGCATTTTACAAAGAATTTGGTTGCAATCCGCACGAGTATGCTGTTTGTCCTACTCCAATCTATCTGTTCACACCTTATGGAATTAAATATGTAAATAGAAAGGAAAAGAAAAATATGAATGAAGTAAAAAATGTTTTTATTCAAGTAATTGAGAAGCCAGAAAGAAAAGTTATTATTAAGCGCGGAAAAGAGGCTAAAGAATATTTTAAATATTGTGAAGAAGTTGGCTGTGATGTTTGGGGTTTATTAAGCAGTATTAAATCTATTTGTGGTGAACCAGTATGTTTATGGCTTCCTAAAAAATATATCAAGGCAAATACATCTGAATATGTTCAAGGTGTAGAAGTTTCGATGGACTATTCAGGTAAAGTTCCAGACGGTTTTGATATTATTGAACTACCTAAATGTAAATATTTAATATTCCAAGGTGAACCTTTTGAAGAAGAAAACTTTTGTGAAGCTATAGAGCAAGTATGTGATGCAATCAAAAAGTATAACCCTAATATAAATGGATTTGCTTGGGATAATGAAAATCCACGCATTCAATTAGAACCTATTGGAACAAGAGGATATATTGAATTACATCCTGTAAAAAACATCTAAAATAGAGTCACAACAAAAGGTGGCAAATAACAACCAAAATATTGAAAGCGGCAGAACAATGTAAAAAACAATCAATATTAAGAATTGCAAAAAAAATACGGCAACAACCGTATTTTTTTATTAGTGTTATATGATTATCTTTCCATTTCTGGTTCTGGAGCTTTTTGCACTTTTATCGGAAAACCAAGTTCTGCAATTTTATTCAAAACTGGTTCAGGCAATAGTTTTCCATGTGCAGCTATTTCATATAAATTCCAAGCAGCTTCTTTTGCAATAGCAAGGTCAGGATTTTTTAAATCCTTAATATAAGAATTTATTGCTTCGTCAATTTCTTCTTTAAATGATTGTGCTTTTTTTAATTCAGGAAATTCAATCCCCGCTTTTGCAGCATCGATCATACTTTGGGCTAGTGGTTCACCTGCTTTTTTTAATTCAGGAAATTCAATCCCGGCTTTTGCTAATTCTGTAAAACTAACTTTTCCTTCTTCTCTTTCTTTTATTTCCTTTCTTAACCTTTCTAACCCTTCGTCGCTAATACGAATTTCTTCCATTATTTTTTCTCCTT
>JAFYKU010000097.1 GCA_017537405.1 Clostridia bacterium | reverse complement strand
CCCCCATCACAAGTTTGGATTTATTTTAATATATTATTGCTATGAGAACAAGTAAAATTGCTGTTATCGGGGCTACAGGTTTAGTCGGCGAAACCATTTTGAAAGTATTAGAAGAAAGAAAAATTAATGGTGAATATTTTTTATTTGCCAGCAAGGAGCACGCTGGAGCCAAAGTGTACATTGGTGGTGAAGAATATATATTAGAAGAATTGACTGTTGCTCGTGTAGAAGAAATTAAAGCGGATTTCGCATTATTTGCGGCTGGCGCGGATGTTTCTAAGGAGTGGGCGCCGCGCTTTGTGAAAGTAGGAACAACTGTTATAGACAATAGTAGTTATTATCGAATGCACGCCGAAGTGCCACTAATCGTTCCAGAAGTAAATGCGCATGCTGTGGGCAATCACAAACTAATTGCTAACCCGAATTGTAGTACAATCGGCGCTGTGGTGGCTTTAGCGCCTTTAAATCGTGTGTATCGTGTCAAAAGAATTGTTTATTCTACTTACCAAGCCATAAGTGGTGCTGGTCGGAATCCACAATTCAAGCATCCAATTCAGAATAATGTCTTACCGGATATAGATATGCTTTTACCCGATGGCAATACCAAAGAAGAGGCTAAGATGATTAATGAAACACGCAAAATTTTGGGAGACCAATCAATTGCTATTTCGGCAACTGCCGCACGCGTACCTGTGGCAAATTGTCATTGTATTTCAATTAATGTTGAGTTTTACGAGCAGCCAGATTTACAAAAGGTAAAAGAGGTTTTGTCGCAGGCAGCAGGTATTGTTTATTGTGATAATTACGCTGTTCCAACACAAGTCACTGGACATGATGAAGTTTATGTTGGGCGTGTTCGATTAGACATTTCACAACCTAACACAGTCAACTTGTGGACGGTCAGTGATAACCTGCGTAAAGGTGCCGCGACAAATGCTGTTCAAATTATGGAGTTGTTGCTTGCTTGATTGTTTAATTATTGATTTATGTGTCGGAGTTAGTTCTTTAATGGTAGCTATTATTACGACAATTTTTTTGATAAAAAAATAAATTTCATCATTTTTTTACAAGTCACTTCCTTTATGCTGAAAACATGAAGGAGGAATTATGCAGGTTTTAACACGAACGCATCGTGGTGTTTTGTACATTTCGTTAAATGGCGAACTAGACGAAAAAACGGCCGAATATACGCGTCTTTCGTTAGAACAAATTATGCTCAATGCTGCCGTCGGTCAGATTGTTATCGATTTAGCAAATTTGGCTTTTATGGATTCTACGGGAATCGGTGTGCTGTTGGGGCGTTACAAAAAAATGAAGGATCGTGGAATTCCAATTTATATTTCTAATCCGTCAGTACAAGCTGAGCGTATTTTTCAAATGACAGGTCTTTATAAAATAATGCCAAAAATAAAAGGGGCAATCTTATGAGTGAAATGATTAACACGATGTTACTGAAAGTTCCTGCAAAGAGTGAAAATGAATCATTTGCGCGGTCGGTGGTCGCAGCTTTTTGTGTAGGACTTAATCCAACGATTGATGAAATTAATGATATTAAAACTGCAGTTAGTGAAGCGGTAACAAACTGTGTTGTGCATGGGTATCAAAGTCGTCAAAGTAACCACGACATAATTACTATTGAATGCAAGCTTTTTCCTGAAATGTTAGAAGTTATTATTAGTGACCACGGGGTTGGTATTTCTGATATAACACAGGCTATGGAACCGTTTTTTACGACCGAACCAAATGGCGAGCGTAGTGGCATGGGATTTACCATTATGGAGAGCTT
>JAFYKU010000012.1 GCA_017537405.1 Clostridia bacterium | reverse complement strand
GCAATACACCTTGCGCTGTACACGCACACAAGCTCTTACCACCGGTCACTAACTGCCCCATATTCCAAACTGTCAAGCCATCAACATCTTTGCGTGGGTCAATCAAATTTAAAACTTCACTCAAGCGATCACCCACAACTTCATAAGGGACCGGCAGTTGCAATAAAATTCCATTTACTTCGGGATTGTTTGATAAGCGTTGCACCAAACTAGTTAAATCAGAAAATTGACAGGTAGCTGGTAAAGTGTGTAACTCAAAAACAATTCCCGCTTTCTCACAAGCCCTTTGCTTGTTGCGTACATAAATTTGACTTGCCGAATCATCACCAACTAAAATTGCCGCAAAGCGTACAACACCGCCACGCGTGTTAATCTCACGCACAGCATTCGCCACTTCTTCGCGAACTTGCATTGCTAAAGCCTTCCCGTCAATAATTTGAGCCATGTTTCATTATACCCACGCACCGCCGCTTTAACAAGTATATTTCCACATAGTTGTTGCCAAATTCAGAGAACTTGTATATAATAAGATATTATTGTCCGGCACGGTTGCTAAGTGGAAAAGCGATGGTCTGCAAAACCGTTATTGCGTCAGTTCGATTCTGACCCGTGCCTCCAAAAACACAAAGCATCTTAAATGAGGTGCTTTTTTATTATTCAGATGTTAACTGATCAACATCATCACAATTATAAAGATCCAAATCAAATCCTAACTTTTGATAGCTTTCCGCAGTTCCACCCAACATAATTTGTTGCGTACCATACTTACGCCGAATTTTATCAAAGGCTGTATCTAACGCTTGATTTTTAATCTCATCATTAACATCTTGTAACAAATTTGTTTGCACATTACCAACCTTGGTTAAATTACCCACCGCCACACGCAAAGCTCGAATTGGTCGAAATGGATTCTGCACCCATAACTGGTCAAAAATTTCAGATGCCGTACGCCGAATCGTTAAAACCGTATTTGTCGGATTTGCAATACTTGTTTGCGCGCCGCACCATTGCAAATTTGTGTCTTTGATTGACAAATGAATAGTGTATCCTTGTAAACTTTGTTCTCGCAAACGATAAGCAATTTTTTCACTTAATAAATATAAGACAGCTTCCACTTCTTTTTTTGTGGTTAAATCAAAAGGCACGGTCGTTCCATTTCCCACACTCTTGGGTAATTCATGATTTAAATAATCATTTACTTCATTATCATCTTCCCCACGCGCTTCAGCTACCAGTTTTTCCGCATTGATGCCTAAAAAAGTTTTCAATAAATTAATATCATAATTAGCCAAATCACCAATTGTTTTAATGTTTAATTTATTTAAAAGAACTACGGTTTTCTTACCTACGAACAATAAGTTATTTAACGGCAACGGATAAATTAATTGCTGGTAATTTTCCAAAGTAATCGCGACCACACTATCCGGCTCAGCCAGGTCACTCCCCAACTTAGCATAAGTCTTATTAAATGAAACCCCCACCGAAATCGTTAAACCCAATTCTTCTTTAACCGCCAGTCGAATTTTATTTGCAATTTCTACACCGTTTCCAAACAACTTTTGACTGTGCGTAACATCTAACCAACATTCATCGATTCCGAAGCTTTCCACTTGGTTGGTAAACCGATAATAAATTGCTTGCACTTTTTTACTATAACTCTCATATGCTATATAATCGGTCGGCACAATTTTAATTTCCGGACACACACGCTGCGCTTCCCAAATCGGCATTCCTGTTTTCACCCCCATCTTTTTCGCATTTTCACTTTTCGCTAAAACAATACCCTTCCGTAAACTTGGGTTACCACAAACTGCGATAAATTGCCCCCGCAATGCTGGATTATTTTTTATTGCTACAGACGCGAAAAAATTATTTAAATCACAATGCAAAATAACACGCGAACGATTACCTTTTTCTTTGGAGTTAAACATACGCCACCAACTAAACCCCATGATAACATTATTTGCGGAAAAAGAAAAATCAATCACAATTTAGCCGACTTGACATCGCCGCATAAACGAACTATAATTGATGCTTGTGCGTTTCAACAGATTTAAAAGGAGCATAACATGAACGAACAAAACACTTTAAAAACTAACAAAAATAATGAAGCCATCAATGCAATTTATGATTTAATGGCTCAAGCTTTTCCTGACAAAAATATTCAACGCGAACCATTCGCAATGCAAGAAATTGGGAAATTGGGCTTCATTAACCCAGGAGCCAAAAACATTTACAATGCGCTTCAAAAACTTGACCGCAAAGTCCGCCAACACGCTGATGCTGAAAGCAATGTAGAAATGAGCGAAATTATCCATCGCGATTATGTTGGCCGCGAAGTTGAACTTTTTGACACACTCAGTGACTGGTCGCGTTTCGCCATCATTTTACCAAACTTCACATGCGCACCTGAAGTTATCGAAAAATTCTTAAACCAATTTGGTGGGCAAATTGATTTCCACGAAAGACCCGACTACGAAGCTATTCACCTACATACCAACTACAAAGATGTTAATCTTGAGTTTCAATTCCACACTAAGGAATACGCCGAATTAAAAAAAGCAACAGACATTTTTTATCATCAATATAACAATATTGTTATTAAGAAAAATTCACTCATCGAAGATCAAAAAAAATTATTGGAAGATGCTATTGTACAGCATTGCCAAACTGTTTATCAAGACAGTGACTTCAAAACCAGCGTACCAGCAGTCACAGCTGTTTACGAAAATTACAAGGCACAGAATCCAACCGTACCAACACCTAAGTTGAAACACTTCTGCGAATATGTCAAAAAAGCCGAAAAGGTTCAAACAGAACTTGACGCATTTTTACCGACATTCATGAAACCCTTAAACAACATCGCAAGCATCACCCAAACAGATGAAATAATCACAAACGAAAACACCCAAAACCTTTTAAATCATTAACAATAAAAAACGCGGAGTTACTAAACCTCGCGTTTTTTTCATGCAGAGAAAATAGTTAAGCGTAATAAATTACTTCGGTTGACCCCATATTACAGCAACCGCTACAGCAGCTTCCGTTCCTACCCCAGTTGTAACTACGATTGTATGGCGAATTAAAACCATAAGGGTAAACATAACGATTTGTATAATTATAACCATATCCATAACTATACAACGGACAATAACACCACATTTTAATATTCCTCCTTTGCTAACCGCTCTAAGGCGGTCATTATTTCATTGTATGCGTAAACATAAATTCTGGTACTTGACCAACAATAATACTGTCCGCAAATAACATATCAACAGCAACCTTAGTTCGTTTGGTACAAAATGGCAAAACCACATCAACCACCGCATAAGTGCGTAAAGTAATTTTGTGTTCAGTTTGGTTAATACCCGCCGTTTTAAATTCCGAATCAAAACTACAATTCATGGCACCGACTAATTTAAAATTCAACCTAATCGGCCACCCACGCCCGACAAGAAAAGGTAATCCCGAAAAAGTCCCAACCGGCACCGGAATCCCCTGATTACCTAGCTCTGCCAAATAATTTTGTGCATATGTGGAAACTTTTACTGCTAACAGATTCATAGCCACGGCATCAGCATTAATGCTAGTAATTGTTCCTTTTTCATCACGGCGGATATCAGTTAAATTACTATAAGTATCCGCATTCACCACATCTGCAATTCCATTGTTAACTGCCTGCACCGCCACCGCGTCTAATAAAGCACCAGCATAATTAAACACTACTGGATTCACAGCAAAAACCAACCACACGCCTAATACAGCCAATCCTAAAACAACCCGCAATATCCAACGAGACATTCTTCGCATATTTATATATACGGGTAAATCGACTTGCGTTTTCGCTAAAATTTATGCTAAACTTATCTCACGCTGATGTAGCACAGTCGGTAGTGCATTTGATTCGTAATCAAAAGGTCGCGAGTTCGAATCTCGCCATCAGCTCCATTTAAATCTTATATAAACATATTTCGACAACAAACGCCATAGTTATTGGAAGTATGCTAATTCTCAGTATTATTGTGATTTCCATCGTCGGCACAGTTGCCCATTTTATTTATGAACTTTCCGGCCATAACAAAATTGTCGGCTTATTTGGCGCCGTCAACGAAAGCACTTGGGAACATATTAAAATTGCACTCACTGCTACTATCCTATGGAGTTTAGTTGATGGCTTCATGTACGGTACAAACCCCAACTATTTTTTAGCCAAACTTTTAAGCTTATTGATGGTTATTTTTTTGATGCCTGTCTTGTTTTATGGTTACCAATTTTTATTCAAAAAAGATAATACTTTTATTAATGTTTTAATTTTTTATCTTGTCATTATTTGCAGCCAATTGTTATTTTATCATTTTCTTAAACTTAACTCGATTAATTTCTTTGGACAATATTTATCTTGTATCGGTACCTTTATTGTCTTTGGGGCTTACATGACTTTAACCTTGATGCCACTTCGCAATTTTCTCTTCCAAGACCCCATCACTAACAAATACGGCTACAAAGCCCACAGTGACAAACCTAAAACATCAACCCCAACACCAACAAAATAATTAAAACAAAAAAAAATAACCCGACTGGGTTATTTTTAGTTGGAGCGGGTGATCGGAATCGAACCGACGCTATCAGCTTGGAAGGCTGGAGTTCTACCATTGAACTACACCCGCGAATGCGTAATTGTAACACAGCTTTTTTAAAATATCAATCAAAAGTTTGGTCCTCTAACAATTAAAATATTGACAATGAAACATTTTTAGTTAATAATACTTTTGAGCGAGGTTTGATTTGGCATTTTCAAGTTTATCGGAAAAATTTAAGCACATTTTTGCAAAGTTGACGCGGAGCGGAAAACTCACGGATTTAGAAATTAAAGCCGCCATGCGTGAAATAAAATTAGCATTACTCGAAGCCGATGTTAACATTGCTGTTGTTAAAGATTTTATTGCTAAGACATCGGAAAAATGTTCCGGCGAATCTGTAATGCAATCTTTAACACCAGGACAACACATCATTAAAATTGTTCACGAACAAATGACCGAATTGTTGGGTGGCGGCAATGCTAAATTAAACATTGCACCCAAACCACCGACCGTCATCATGATGGCTGGCTTACAAGGTGCTGGTAAAACTACTTTTTGCGGCAAGTTAGGTCAATTATTAAAAAGCCAAGGCAAACGCGTTTTGTTGGTGGCCGATGATATTTACCGCCCTGCCGCAATTGAACAATTAAAAGTTGTCGCCCACCAAGCCGGAGTTGCTTTCTTTGAAGGCGGCAACAAGGACGCAGTTAAAATCGCAAAAGAAGGTATTAAGCATGCCTTGTCAAACAATTTGGATACCGTTATTATCGACACAGCCGGGCGCTTACATATTGACAATGATTTAATGCAAGAATTAACTGCCATCAAAAAAGCCGTTAACCCGGCGGAAATTTTATTAACCGTTGACGCTATGACCGGTCAAGATGCGGTCAATGTTGCACAAGAGTTTAACCAACAACTTGATGTTACTGGCGTTGTTTTAACCAAACTAGACGGTGATACCCGCGGTGGTGCTGCAATGTCAATCCGTTATGTTACTGGCAAGCCCATTAAATACAGCGGTATTGGCGAAAAAATGGGCGATATCGAACCCTTCCACCCCGACCGCATTGCACGCCGTATTTTAGGCATGGGTGATGTTTTATCCATTATTGAAAAAGCCCAAAATGTCATCACAGAAAAAGAAATGAAACGCATGGAAGAAAACTTCCGTCGTAACGCATTTACTTTGGAAGATTTTTTGCAACAATACGATAATCTTGCTAAGATGGGAAATATTGATGACATCTTGGAAAACCTAGGTGGCGCGATGGGCGGACGCGTTAAAATGGGGAAACTTGACGAAGCCGCAATGGCACGCAACAAAGCGATTATTCAATCCATGACAATGGAAGAACGCACTAACCCAGACATTATTAAATCCAGTCGTAAACAACGCATCGCAAAAGGCAGTGGCACTTCAATTCAGGCCGTCAATCAATTACTTAAGCAATTTGAGCAAAGCAAACAATTAATGAAACAGTTTGGCGGCGGTAAAATGGCTGGCAAAATGATGCGCCGTTTCCATTAATTAAAATCGAAAATCTTGGGCGTTCCCGTGTGGTTGTAAGTCCCAAAAAATAAATTAACAAAAGGAGGAGGAGAAAGACAGCATGGCAGTTAAAATCCGATTGACAAGATTAGGTGATAAAGGCAATCCTTTTTACCGTGTCGTAGCAGCTGATGGCCGTTGCCCACGCGATGGTAAATTTTTGGAAGTCATCGGGACCTACAACCCATTAACCGAACCAGCCGAAGTTAAAATCAATAAAGACTTAGCTGAAACATGGTTAAATAATGGCGCTACCCCGACACCAACTGCGAAGAAAGTATTGGAAATGGCTGGCGTTTTGAAACCGACTAAGTACACCCCAAGTGCAAATCGAGTTAAAAAGAATCAAAAACCAGAAACAGAAGAAAAAAAATAAAAAAGGAAATAAATTATAAAAATGAAACAAGTTATTGAACTGATTGTAAAAAGTTTAGTTGAAAATCCAAACGCAGTAGTTTTGGAAGACATTGTTGACGGCGACAACGTAACTGTTAAAGTTAAAGTTGCTGACGGCGACATGGGCCGCGTAATTGGTAAAGGTGGTGCAACTGTAACCGCAATTCGTACTATCTTAAAAAATTGCAACAGCCGTGACGGTAAGCGTTATTTCATCCAAATTGGCGACGAAGCTCGTGCTTTGCGTAAAGAAGTTCAAAATGCAAGTTACTAAAATCATTGCATATATATAAAACACAAAAGGAGAAAAATTTAAATGGCAAAGAAAAGTAAAGACTACTTCGGATTAAGTTACATCGTAAGTTTAATCTTAGCGATTATCCCAGTTACCGCTTGGATTTGTGGTGCAGTCACCCGTTTCTCAGAAGGTAAAATTGTTGCTGGTTTAATCCGTTTAATCTTCGGATTTACCATTGTTTGGATCTTAGACATCATCTTAATGATCACAAACCGTCAAATTTTACGCTTATTAAATGTTTAAGCCAATTTAAATACAAATAAAAGACCGCTCGCTTTGGGCGGTTTTTTTGTGCTATACTAACTTATGCAAGCATTAGGTGGCGGTTGGGACGAATTATTGGCCCCATTATTTGCGGATGAACGCTATCAGAAAATCCGCACATTTTTAAAACAAGAATACAGCACCAAAACGGTTTATCCAGATATGTACGACTTGTACAACTGTTTCCGCATGACACCGGTTAATCAAATTAAATGTGTCATTCTGGGACAAGACCCTTATCATGAACCGAGTCAAGCTCACGGTCTTTGTTTTTCCGTTAAACCCGGCGTTCCACTACCACCATCACTGCAAAATATCTACAAAGAAATCCAAAGCGATTTAAACATTATTCAACCTAATCAAGGTGACTTAACCAAATGGGCACAGCGCGGCGTGCTTTTATTAAATACAACGCTTACTGTCCGTGCCCACCAAGCTAACTCACATGCGAATTGCGGCTGGGCGTGGTTTACAGACAATGTCATCAAATTAATCAGTCAACACACACAAAATACAGTCTTCTTACTATGGGGTGGCAACGCACGCAGCAAAGCACCCTTAATTGATGCGCACCGCCATTTAATTCTACAATGCGCACATCCGTCCCCTTTATCTTCTTACCGCGGCTTCTTCGGTTGCCGCCATTTTTCAAGGACTAATGAATACCTGCTTGCGCACAATAAAACACCAATTGATTGGGACTTAAATCATTAATTAACCCTGCATCAATCCAATTAAATGTTGCTTTTTATTCGCCGATAAATTTTCAAGTAGTTGCGCAAACTCACGATTCAAATTCCAATCTTGGATGTTAACCGCAAAAAAGCGTTCTAAGGGGAAATTACAAACTTCCAAAATTTTTAAAAGCTTTTCCACCGTTAACACAATGCGTCCACTTTCAACCTGAGCAATATACTGTGCACTCATGCCAATACGAAAGCTTAACTCTCGTGCCGATAGATTAGCTTGATTGCGTACATAACCAATCCGGTTTAAAACTTCTTTCATGTCCATATTACTATTTTAAATGACACAAAAACTCTTGATAATCATGTTGATACATAAATTTTGCATAAATTATCAAAAATGACTACCCACAAACATGAAAATCCACTATAATGACTATTATCAGTATTCAAAGTCAATACTCAGAGTAATTTTTATGTATTAAACACACAAATAAGGAGTCCAAATGTCAAATCCCGTTTTTAACATCATTCAATCAGCTTTTGCAGCAGAGATTGCCAACGACCACCAAGTCACACCACACGCTATTTTGATTAAATTACCCGACAACTCACGCGTAATTATCGGATCAATTCTAACCACACCAAGCACGCACACTGTTCCACCATACCCAGTGCGCACCGACACAGAACACTCTTATCACTACCTTCACCAAACAAGCAATCCGACAACCGCCCCTACACCGTTAACATTGCAAAGTATTGAAGACTGCCGCTCTTATCTTGAAGATGTTTGCCGCAGTATGATTAACGCAGAATTTCGTGACTTTGAAATCACATTTCCCGACGGCAGTGCATATTTAGTTGTACTTACCCGCACAGAAAACCACAACAATTAATTGCACAATTTGCATAATATCATATATACTATATATATGTCAGCGTGGCGGAATGGCATACGCGCTGGTCTTAGGAACCAGTTTCTGCAGGTTCAAGTCCTGTCGCTGACACCAATAAACTTATTTTTTAATACAAAATTTCTAAATGCATACCCAAAATTTTTTTAGTTTTTATGTTTAGTTTTTAACATTTTACGCACATCTTTTTTGATACGCGACTTTGGATAAGCTAACAAATAATCAAACTTTGTACCGTACTCAACTGTTCCCAGTTCATTAACCACCATGTAAATATTTTCAAGAATATCACAATTCCTCAATGACGCTAAATTTTTTGCTACTTCATTTAAAATTGACGGCTTTGCAATACATTCTTCAATTTTTATCGCTACTTTATCCCCCTTCCTTAATTGAAGCACAGCATTATGTTTTAATAAAAATTGATAGTTTGCTTCTTCTTGAATTAGCAACTTTGTCGTAACCATCAACGGCAAACAACGACAAATAGCTTCCGTACTGCTTAATCCACCACACTTTCCCAACAATAAATCACTAGCCGCCATTAAATCTTCAATATTCCCTACAAATCCATAATTGACCACTTTGTGCAGCAATATGTGTCGAGCTATATATTTATCAATCTGTCTTTTAGTTTTTGCATCTTTACCACAGATTACCAAAATTTGGATTGGCTTCTTAACTTTAATGACTTCCTTAAAAATGCGCACCATGTTACCATAGCCACCACCGCCCAACATCAACATCACTGTAAATAAACTCTCATCTAACCCAAGTTGTTTGCGCAAAACAGCTTTTGTCATTATCGGTTTTTGATAAAACTTTTCTTTCACCGGAATCCCATAAGGCAAAATTTGGTCTTCGCTATAACCTAATTTTAAATAATTATTTTTCAAAGCATCATAAGGCGTAATTACCTTATCTGCATAAATAGCGCATTCAGCATAAGGATAAACAACACAATCGGTAAATATAAAAATAACTTTATAAGGCAAATCATATGTACGCTTTAAATCCAACGCCATAATCGCACCATAAATATGTGTTGCAAAAATCACATCCGGCTGATAATCAATAATATCTTTCAAAAAACTAGCCGTTTCTTTTTTTAAAAACGCATGCACGCCAGACCGATCACGCTTATTTGGATTCTTGGTACGACACATTTTAAATCCCAAATTAAATAGTGGCATAAAATATCTGCAAAATGTCAGAAACGCCTTACTAATAATAAAATATTTAAACGCACTACCATGGTCACGAAAAACATCAACAACTTTAACTTTATTACCTTCAGCTTCAAATTTAGCTTTGAGGGTTTTCATAGCAGAATTGTGACCTTCACCCGCAGTGACTGTTAGCAATAAAATTTTTTTACGCTGTTTACTTTCGTCTTCTAACACTAACCACAGTGTAGCACATTAACATCCAAACTCAACTTATTTCTCTTTATTGTAAACAAATTGTGTCGGAGTACCCCATTGAGCCAAAGCATACAAATCAAAATGTTCGCTAATATTCCTTCCAACAGTTTTGTCCATTTGACTTTGAGCTTTCTTTAAAACTGCATTTACATCCATTCCACGATCACTTAATTTGGTTAAAAAGGTATATGCAATATTATGTTGTAACATTTCCATAACTAAAATTTCCGGCATACAAACTTCACCCAATTCAGTACATGCGAAGGTCTTAGCAAAATCCTTAATTCCTTTACCACCAAACTCCATCAAATTTTTGTAACTTGTTCGATTATATCTTTCCCCTGGAACTTGATAAATGTGAAAGTTACTACCACATCCGTATTGCAAAGCATCTCGATCTTTCCAATCATTAACATTGCCTGAAGCACGCACAGCTAATTGATGTTCTAAATAATTATAAATTCCTAATTGTATTGCTAAAGTATTTTCTGCTTCATTCAAGTTTTCTACATTCCCGCAAATAATTTCTTGAATTTTTTCTTTGGACACATTAGTCATGCTTCTCTGAATTAAAGCAGCATAATTATATTTTAAATCTCGTGTATTTTCATTAAAAACATTTATCATTTTGCTAAAATCTTTTGCAGCTGAGTCTTCAGAACTAAATAATCCACCTTCTTTATAAACATTACTATTCAAAACTTTACGCAAAGTATTATAATAATTTTTCTTTAAATCTTTACATTTATTAATTTCAACATATTCACCTTCAGGAATTAAATCATCAATAACAACTAACTTCGGCTTTGAACCTTCTGTTGTAAACTCTGCCTCTTGCTTAATAATCAATGGGCGTTTCTCCTCCGTTGGATTATCATGCCTTGACATATAACCCAGTAAACTAAAATCTATAATACCAAAAACCAACGCTCCTACTAAAAATTTATTATGCAAAAAACCATTAAGCACATCGCTACCCAATTCTTTTAAATCATGCCCTAAGTCAATATAATATTTTTTAACATCCTCTAGTTTCTTTTTCATATTATCTGAAAGCTTCACTTTATCTTTCAAATTGCTTAAAAATTTTTTTACATCAATATTTTTTAATTTATTATTCATGACTGAAATTATAACACTAATAAGACCATAAAATCAATACCCGCTATATAAAAAACTTAACATTTTTTTAGCATCAAAAAAACGCAAACACTTAAAAAAACTTTTTTTTTGAAAAAAAACGAACCTATACGAGTTCGTATTATTTCGAGTGGTCGGGGATGCGAGATTCGAACTCACGGCCTCTTGCTCCCAAAACAAGCGCGCTACCAACTGCGCCAATCCCCGAACAAATTATTCTATCGCAAAACATCTAAAAATGCAAGTACTATTCATAAAAGAAGGCACCACTTGGGTGCCTTAAATTATGCCAACTTAACCGAAACGATTTTACTGATACCCTTTTCTTCCATGGTAATACCATACAAGCGATCTGCCAATTCCATGGTTGGCTTACGGTGCGTAATCACAATAAATTGTGTTTCACCCGAGAAGTTATGTAAGTAACTAGCGAAACGCGAAACATTCGCATCGTCTAATGCAGCTTCAATTTCGTCCAGCAAACAGAACGGCATAGTTTTGTATCTTAAAATAGCAAACAAAATAGCAATCGCAGTCAACGCTTTTTCGCCACCCGACATCAAGGAAATGTTCGCTAATTTTTTACCTGGTGGTTCCGCAATAATATCAATACCACATTCCAAGAAATTTTCTTCGTCAGTCAAAACTAACTTCGCGTTACCGCCCCCAAATAATTCTTGGAAGACCTTACCAAAATTAGTGTTAATTTGTTCGAACGCAGTCTTAAAATTCTTTTCCATTTGTTGCGACAAATCACGCATTACTTTTTCCAAATCTTGCTTCGCGGCAAACAAATCATCACTCTGTGCTTTGTAACTTTCGTAACGCTCACTATCCGCCTTGACTTGTTCAATCGCATCTAAGTTTACATTGCCCAAATAACGAATGGAACGATGTAATTCTGCAATGCGCGGTTCAGCTGCGACAACATCAAATTCAGGGTCGCGTTGCGCATAGCAAGCACTGTAATTTAAATTGTATTCTTCCGAAATGCGTTGACTCAAGTTTTCAATTTCCGCATCCATCTTAGTTAATAAGTTGGTTGCGTAATAATATTTCACTTGCAACGCGTTGATTTCATCAGTTAGCTCTGCACGCCCTGAAACCGAAGTTCCTGTCGCATAATGCAAATTATCACGCGCGGCTTGCGTACGCGCCAATTCATCTTTTAATTGTTCCAAT
>JAFYKU010000011.1 GCA_017537405.1 Clostridia bacterium | reverse complement strand
TGGGTGCACGTATCCCCAAAGGTGTTTTATTAGTTGGTCAACCTGGTACCGGTAAAACTTTGTTAGCGAAAGCCATCGCCGGCGAAGCTGGGGTGCCCTTCTTCTCACTTTCCGGCAGTGATTTTTCCGAAATGTTAGTTGGTGTGGGACCGGCACGTATGCGCGACTTATTTGAACAAGCCAAAGCCCATGCACCGGCGATTATCTTTTTGGATGAATTGGATTCTATCGCGCGTATGCGTGGTGTTGGCGCTTCGGGGGTTGCCGAAGAAAATGAACAAACATTGAACCAATTATTGGTGCAAATGGACGGCTTCTCTAAATCTGAAGGTGTCATTGTGTTGGCGGCAACCAACCGTCCTGATGTTTTGGATTCGGCGATTTTGCGCCCTGGACGCTTCGATCGTCAAATCATTGTCCAAATGCCAGATGTCGATGGACGCGAAAAGATCTTAAAAGTCCATGCACGCAACAAACGATTGGGTGATGTTGATTTGCGTCGTGTTGCACAAATTACCAGCGGTTTCAGTGGTGCTGACTTGGAAAATTTGTTAAACGAAAGCGCAATTATTGCCGTGAAAGACGGACGCAACAAAATCTCTATGCAAGATATTACCGAAGGTATTAACAAAGTTTTGATTGGGCCACAAAAGAAATCCCGTATCATTACCGAAGAAGATAAACGCATTACGGCTTACCACGAAGCTGGCCACGCAATTATTTCAAAAATTTTAATGCCCGACCAAACCGTACAAGAAGTTTCCATTATCCCAAGAGGAATGGCAGCCGGTTATACTTTAACTAATAATAAAAATGAAGAACACAATCACCAAAGCTTGTCGATGTTGAAAAATCGTTTAGCAATGTTGTTAGGCGGTCGTTCAGCAGAACAATTGTTTATTGGTGACATCTGCACCGGTGCTTCGAACGATATTAAAGTGGCTACCGAATTAGCTGAAAACATGATTACCAAATGGGGTATGAGCAGCAAATTAGGACCAATGTACTATGGCAAAGAAAACGAAGTTGCATTACGCATATACAACCAAAAAAACATTAGCGAATCAGTACAATCAGTTATTGATAGTGAAATTAAAGATTTAATCAATGAGGCCTTGAACCGTTGCCAAAAATTATTACACGACAATGCAGCAAAAGTGAAAGTCATGGCAGAATTGTTATTGGCGAACGAAACTATTTACAGTGATGATATTAATTTGGTGATGGAAGGCAAATCAGAAAAAGAAATTGCTGCCGCCATTGAAGAACGCAAAGAAAAGCAAACTAAAATCGCTAATGATGTAAGAATCAATAGCTTAATCGAACAAATTAATCCGCTCTTAGAACGCTCAATGGAAATTGCAAAATTACATCTAGCTGAAAATTTAGTATCCGAAGACCACATCAAAACTTTAGAAAAGAATTGCGAATTAGCACGCGAATATGTTCGCCAAACCGGCACGATTCCACTGGCAATTCCCACGATTGACTTTGAATCATTGGAAAAATATCCAAGCATCGTCGTAGTTGAAAAGCCAGCACAAACAAAAGTAGCAGCAACCGCCGAAACGACAGCTGTTGCGGAAACCGCTACTCCGAAAAAGAAATCTACTACAAAAAAATCAACAACGAAGAAAACAACAAAGGCAAAAACAGAGGAAAATGGAGACAACACCAAAACTGCGTCACACGATGAAGTACCCGCTCATGAATAAACGCTTTACTAAAAATGACGCGGGCTTCACCTGTCAGCATTGTGGTCACATAGTTAAGCCACTACTTTCATCTTCGCGTGACCACTGCACTAATTGTTTATATTCATTACATGTGGATATCAATCCGGGCGACCGCGCCAATGATTGTCACGGCTTGTTGGTCCCAATTGGTATTACACTCAACAGTAAGAAAGGAACCGTGATTAATTACCATTGTGACACTTGCGGCGCATATCACAACAACAAAGCGGCACCTGACGATAACTATGACACAATATTAGAATTATCGCAAAATCCACTGAAACATTTCTTTTCCGACGGACAGAAATAAAAAAAAATGCAGGTATTTATCGCCTGCATTTTTGTATTAAATAATTTTATTAATTTAATTTGGAACCACATTTTTCGCAAAATTGATTCTTGTATGGGTTAACATATTGACAGTTTGGACATTCTTTACGCGCCTTGGTGCCACACCTCGCACAGAATGACATGCCTGGATTAATTGATTCGCCACAGTTTGGACAATTATGACCAACAGCTTCTTTAATTAAGTTTGTTGTATAACCAGTAATAACAATTTTCAAACCAATTGATGTTATCGTTACACCAATGCCGCCAACAATACTACAAGGAATAAATAACATGAACGGAACTAAAACTTCAGTTGGGAAACCGAAACTACCATCAAAATTACTTACGGAACTAAAACCACCAACAGCGAACATAGCGAAACAAATAAAAACACCAAGGAAACCGCAAACAGCCATCGGGATACCAATCTTCAATAACTTTGATCTTAATTTTTTTGCCCTTTCCGAGTTCGCAACATTATTAACATCGGCATTCAAAGCTTTGACAGTCTCGCGTAAATTGTTAAACATAAATTACTCCTAAATTTATTATACATAGGTTTAAATTACATGTCTATAAAAAAATGGAGCCAGATAGCCCCACTCTTAGTTGTTATAGATTTTTAGTTATTTGCAAATGCGAACAGCTAAATCAACAGTTTTTACGCTGTATCCCCATTCGTTATCGTACCAAGCCATTAATTTAACAAAGTGGTCATTCAAGAAAATACTTGCCTTAGCATCAAAAATCGAAGTGTGTGGATTGCCAATCATATCACTGGAAACCACATCTTCTTCAGTGTAAGCCAAAATGCCTTTCATTTCATGTTCACTGGCATCTTTAATGGCTGCAAGAATTTCTTCTTTGGTTGCGGGAGTTTTCAATGTACAAGTCAAATCAACAACAGAGACATCACTTACTGGAACACGCAAACTGGTTCCGGTTAATTTACCCTGTAAGTCCGGAATTACTAATCCCACGGCTTTTGCTGCTCCGGTGGTTGATGGAATCATATTGTCATAAGCAGCACGACCCAAGCGCCAATTTTTAGCACTCGCACTGTCTACTGTGTTTTGTGTCGCAGTAACCGCATGCACAGTTGTCATTAACCCTTCAACAATACCAAAGCGCTCATGTATAACTTTACACAACGGCGCGATACAGTTTGTGGTACAAGAAGCATTTGAAATAATGCGTTGTGTTGGTTGATATTGTTTTTCGTTAACACCCATGACATAAGTTGGTGTTTCTTTATCTTTTGCCGGAGCTGTAATAATAACTTTCTGTGCACCAGCATCTAAGTGCGCTTGGCATTTTGCAGTCGTAGTAAAAACACCGGTGGCTTCAGCCACAACATCTACACGGTGTTTACCCCATGGAATATTAATTGGTTCTTTTTCCGCATAGAAATTTACGGTTTGCCCGTTAATGATTAATGCATTCTTTTCTTGGTCGACTTTAATATCGGCATTTAATTTGCCATGCACCGTGTCATAAGTCAACATATACGCGGCATAATCCAAAGTAACAAATGGGTCATTTACCGCCACTACTGTTGCATCTTTGCGTTGTAAGGTATTACGCAAGATTAAGCGCCCGATACGACCAAATCCATTAATTCCAATTCTCATAATTTTTTCTCCTTTAATTATTAACGATTTAAGATTGATTTAATCTCGTAAATTGTTTCGCCCGCACGGTATTTGAGTTTACCGATACGCGCTAACAACAACGCCCGCAGGAATGACATGGCAGTTAAAACCAATCCAGCAAATCCCATAGTAAACAATATGCCAATGATAACAGTAGGTGCACTTGTTAAATTAGCAATCGCAAAACTAAAAGCAAGCACCGAAATCATTAAAAATAAAACGCCCCACCAGACACTGGTTGGTGCCATGTGATTTTGATTTTTAAAATTACTGTAATGTTGATGTGTTTTCTTGCGCATTCTTTCCATACGAACTTTGATTTCATCTTCGGTGTATTCACTGGCGTACCAATATTCTTTGGTTTCCCAACCAACCCAGTTATTCATCGTACGCATATATTTGGCTTTGGACGGATTATCACGCAACACAGCGACCACATCTGAGGTATATAACTCCGCATTTACAATACCAGTAAAATAACCATCGATAACAAACAAACGACAAGCCAAACGAGTCATGCGATCCGTAAACAAAGCACGGCGGCGTCGTGAATCATTGAATTGACGATAACCGTAAATAATTGGCACTCCACTATTCAAATGTTCTTTAAGCAATCCTTCCAAGAAGCCAACAGGGTTTTGTAAATCGATTTCAGCAGTTAAAACCAAATCACCTTTAGCAACACTCAAACCCGCAGTTACCGCGGTATGTTTACCTACGCGCTCTGCCAAAGTTACAATGCGAAAATTTTGGTATTGACGCGCAAACTCCAACATTATTAAGCGCGATTCATCGGTACTGCAATCATCAACCGCAATAATTTCCCATTGATATTGGTGTTTCATGCGGATGTTTTGCAAATCCATAATATATTTTTCCAACACATCTTTCAAGATGACTTGTTCATTGTAAACCGGCAGCACTAAAGAAATTTTCCCCATACCTATATGATAACCACAACACCCCTTTTTCGCAAATTATTTTTTAAGTTTGCCGAACCGGGATTTCCATATTATAATCTGCTTATGATAAATGTTTGGGCAAAAATTGTGATTGACCACAAAGTTAAACAAAGTGTAGTTGTTGCTATTGACCCAGATAATTTTTATGACGGCATCACAAAAATTGCAGCGGAGTTAAAAATTCCAACGCCGGTAATCACACAATCCCAAATCGACCATTTCTTAGAATTTAACCTGCTGAAATTAAAACAACGCGACTTTATTGAAAGTATCCCCTTTGATATTTTGGAATTTAATGCTATTATTGAAAAATAATGAAAACAATTGTAGGAATTGCAACCCCCATGGGTTTTGGTGGTGTCGGTATTCTGCGTTTATCCGGTGCAGATGCTTTATCAATTACTGCCAAAATGTTTAACCGCCCCTTAAAACCGCGTTATGCAACTTTGGGTGTTTTAACTGGCGATAATTTCACCGACACTGTTTTAGTCATTTACTTCCCCGCTCCACACAGTTTTACCGGTGAAGATGTTGTTGAAATCCAAGCACATGGTGGCTGGCATTTAATGAACCGTATTATGCAAACTGCAATCAAACACGGCGCAACCCCTGCCGAGCCTGGTGAATTTACACGGATTGCAGTTTTAAACAACAAAATGACTTTGAACCAAGCGGAAAGCAGCTTAGAACTTATCAACGCGGAATCTGATGCTGAATTGCAAAATGCGGCTCGCTTAATGGCAGGCGAATTAGAAAAACAGGTAAATTCTATTGAGAAAGATTTAATTGATGCGCGTGCCTTGATTGATGCTTATCTAGATTATCCAGAGGATTTAGATTCACCCGAACTACCCATGACGCAAATTAACCGCGCCAAAGCAAACATTGAACAATTATTAACCACCGCTAACCATGGTCAAATGATTAAGAATGGAATCAATGTATGTTTGATTGGCTGTCCTAATGCGGGCAAAAGTAGTTTGTTTAATTCTTTGATTGGCGATAACCGCAGTATCGTTACCGATATTGCCGGTACAACAACAGATACGATTTCCGAAAAAATTACTTACCAAGGAATCAAAATTAATTTAATTGATACTGCGGGAATTCGGGAAAACGCAACTTCGGTTATCGAAGAACATGGTATTGCCCGTGCAAAATCAATTATACAGGAAGCTGATATTTTATTAGTTATCGTGGATGCGACCACGCGTGAAATGGTAGATTATCCCAAAGATAAAAAACATTTAATCGTTTATAATAAAAGTGACCTTTGTGCGGATGCACCAAACGACGGGATTGCGGTATCCGCGAAAACTGGTAAAAACATTGAATTGATTTTACGCACTATTGTGGAAATGGCAACCAAAACCGCACCAACAGGCAGCATGATATATATTACTAATGAACGCCAAACTAATCTATTAAGGCAAGCACAAAACTTGTTAGCCGAAATCAACCCCCATGCTCCACTAGACCAAATTTCCGCGAACATTACCTTGGCTTTAAGTTATATTGGCAAAATTACCGGTACAGATATTGATGAACGGACACTGGATGAAATTTTCTCCAAGTTTTGTCTGGGGAAATAGGAGGAACGCGTGACAAAAGCTTATGACATTGTTGTAATTGGTGCGGGACACGCTGGCTGTGAAGCCGCGGTCGCTGCCGCCAAATTAGGGAAAAAAGTTTTATTGACGACCTTACACGAAAAAAGTATCGGGATGCTACCATGCAATCCTTCCATTGGTGGAACGGCCAAAGGACATTTAGTTTGCGAAATTGATGCATTGGGTGGCATTATGGGAATTTTGGCGGACAGAGCCGCAATTCAAATCCGCATGCTGAACGCGACCAAAGGGCCTGCGGTGCGTAGCTTGCGCGCACAAATTGACAAAGAAGGCTATCATCAAGCAATGGTTGAATTATTAAAACAAACACCAAATTTGACGCTGGCGATTGGCGAAGTCAATGGTTTACTTTGGGAAGGTCAACAAATTACGGGTGTCATCTTTAACGGTGAACAAATTGATTGCCATGCAGTTATCGTAGCGACAGGTACCTATTTAAGTAGTAAAACATTTGTCGGAAAAGAAGTTAAAAGTGAAGGTCCGGCTGGACTTCCCAACGCATGTACTTTGGAACAATCCTTTCACGATATGGAAATTGAAATCCGCCGTTTCAAAACGGGTACCCCGGCGCGTGTGGATATTGATTCCATTGATTACAGTCAAACCGAAATTCAAAACGGCGATGACAATATCCGTGCCTTTTCGTTCTTAGCTACGCAACCAATCAAAAATGTTTGTCCGTGTTATCTAACTTATACAAATGAAAACACGCATCAAATTATTCGCGACCACATGACCGAATCCGCTATGTACAGCGGTTTAATTGTTGGCGTTGGTCCGCGCTACTGCCCCAGTATTGAAGATAAAGTTAATCGCTTTGCCGACCGTAATCGTCACCAAACATTTTTAGAACGCGAAAGTATGTCAAGTCGCGAAATTTATTTGCAAGGACTTTCCAGCTCTCTACCGGCGGCTGTCCAAGATGAATTTATCCACAGTATTAAAGGCTTGGAAAAAGCCGACATTATTCGTTTTGGATATGCAATTGAATATGCTTGCATTAATCCGCTAGAACTGTTGGCAACTTTACGCCATAAGAAATATCACGGTTTATATTGTGCCGGACAAATTAACGGCACCAGTGGTTACGAAGAAGCGGCTGCCCAAGGGTTAGTCGCGGGAATTAATGCTGTACGCGAAATAGATAATTTGAGTCCATTAATTCTATCGCGTACCAATTCTTATATTGGTGTTTTGATTGATGATTTAACAACAGAAGGAACTTTGGAACCATACCGTATGTTTACCGCCCGCGCCGAATACCGTTTATCATTGCGCCAAGATAATGCCGATGCCCGCTTGACACCCATTGGCCGCGAAATGGGATTGGTCGATGACCACCGTTATGAAGTTTTCCAAAAGAAACAAGCGCACTTAGAAAAGATTCGCCAAATGGTTACCCCGAAAATTCGTCAAGAAGTAGCCAAACAAGAACATACATTAAGCGAATTTATCACCGACCACCCAACCGACTTATTGGACCAAATTACGACCGAGATTAAATATGCTGGCTATATTAACCGCGAACAATCCGCGATTAACGAAATCAAGCGACAAGAAGCTACTCTTCTATCACCAGAGATGGATTACTCCAAAGTATCTGGCTTACGCCGTGAATCGCAAATCAAGTTAGACCAAATTAAACCACTAAACATTGGTCAAGCAGCACGCATTTCCGGTGTAACTCCTGCCGACATAACCGTGCTTTTAATTCATTTGCGCAAACAAGGATAGACTAATTTATTAAAAAAGAGCCGGAGCAGCTCTTTTTTTTAACTAACATTATAATTCTTTCAAGCGTTGGGTTAACAAGTTTTTGGTTGTACCGGTTTTCATTTTGGAAACAAAGTCAAATAACAAGATGGTTTGTTTATGGTTTAATGTTGCCTTTTTGGTGCCGGTTTTACCCATAGATAATCTAAACACAGCATCAACGATAGCGTGCATGCGTTCTGCGAAATCGCCGGTTCCATTGTTTTTTACCATTTTCAAAATTTCTTCGGCTTCATTGATTTTTGAAGCAACAATTAAAGATGCCAAGAACTGCAAGTTTGCACCGGTACAGCTATCTTCACTGGCACCATAGATTAATTTTAACAATGCTTGGTTCGCTAATACAGCCGAACGCAATTTACTTTCGGAAACATTTTCCAAAATTGCAAAAATGTCATCGCCAGCAAAAGCATTGATATCCTTAATTAATTTGTATTCCCACATATCAATGGCCACATTGAAATCAATAGTTGCCAACTCTTTTAGAGCCGCAGCACCGCCTTGGGCACCAATTTGTACGACTAAATCATATTTACGAATTTCTTTATTGTTCATAAATTATATTATATACAAGATTTACTTTTCTTGCAAGAGTTTCAAGTACTCTTCTGGGTTTGCAACAGCCAAATATAAGTACAAACGCGGACCAGCATCACGACCAAACAACATATTATAGAAAATCTTGAAGTAAGTTTGTTGGCGTTGTTGGTTTTCTTTTTTGGTTAATTCTGGTTTGTTAATAATCTCATACAAGAAGTTTTGAATTTCACTTTCGGTATGCGTAGTTTTTAAGAATTCCGCCAGTTGTCCTAACACTGCTCTTTGTTCGTCATTTAAAGTTTGATAATATTCTTGATTGAATGACGGCAACAATTTGTAAATGCGGTCAGGCTGATAATTTTCCAACCAGAATTTAACTTTAGCAAAACGCTCTTCAAAATTACCCAAAGTTGTAATACCCGCTTGTTGTAACATTTTCAAGGTTAATTCTTGATTGAATCCAGTCAAAGGCGCCACAGTTGCCAAAGTGCCGAAGTTAATGCGCCCGCCTTTGCTATTAGCCATTAAACATAAATCATAAACCGAACGGTCATATTCTGGCATACTATCTGGGTCAGCTAAATACTTTTCCAAGTTACGGTCAAATTCCATGTAGTGACGGATGATGGTGTCATCGAAACCAAAATCAAACGCATCACCCACCGGATATTTTGCATACAGGTAACGCAAAATTTCTGGTTCGTAAACCTTTAATAATTGGTCCGGAGTTATATTGATACCGGTACTGCTGTGCATATTACCCAAACCACGAATACCAACCCAAGCAAAACAAGTGGAAACAGGTGGTTCAATACCCCAAATTTCACGAGCAATTTTTGAACCAACATCGTAGCTGCCGCCTTCGCTGTGGTGGTCAATACCGGCTGCTTCAAAGCAAACATTTTCGGCTTTCCAACGCATTGGCCAGTCGACTTTCCAAACTAATTTAATGTTATCTGCAGTTTTAACATCTACACTATGTTTGTGTCCACATTTACATTGATAAGATAAAACATCAGTTTTTTCATCAAAGCCCAACACGGTTGTATCGTCTTTACCACAAGCGGGACAATAGACAGCGATCGGATAATAGTTTTCGCGTTCACCTTCATCCCCATCTTGAGTTTTGAAAGACATAATAATGTCATAGATTTGTTTGCGTTTTTTAATCGCTTCCGCAATTGCTTTGCCATAACGACCACTGCGGTATTCGTCCGCTTGATAAATCATTTGAACCGGAATTTCGTTCATACCTAATTTTTGTAAGGCGCTTTCAAATTCGCGTTCAAAATACTTGGCACTGCTTTCGCCTTCGCTATATGGTGATGGTATTTCCACATAAGGTTTACCTACATAAACAGCGTAATCTGCCGGAAAATTTTTGGGAACTTTACGGAAGCGGTCAAATTCGTCCCAAGAAAAAATCTCACGGACTTTTTTCCCTTTGCTTTGTAAAGCTTTGGCAACATAATACTGGGTAACAAATTCACGATAGTTACCGATGTGAACACTACCCGACGGTGA
>JAFYKU010000096.1 GCA_017537405.1 Clostridia bacterium | reverse complement strand
GGTAATACCCGCATCCTGCAATTCCTGTAAAATGTAATGAATCACAGGCTTGTCACCTAACGGCAACATTTCCTTCGGTACGGCTTTGGTAATGGGTAAAAATCGGGTGGCATATCCGCCCGCGGTAATCACCGCTTTCGTAATGTTTGACATGCAATTATATATGCATAAAAAAAACACGGCGTGCACCGTGTTTTTTGATTCGTTTTATTTCAATGGTTTTTCCATTGCCTGACCAATCAATGTCATAATCGGACCAGTGAATGCCAACAATAACACCAATGCAATTAATCCAATGATGGCATAAATTAATTGCAGTTTGGCATTTTTACGCTTACCTTCTTCCGACGCGGTAAAAAACTTATAAGCCAACATAATTGCCACGACAACCATAGCAATGGCCAACAAACCAAAGATTGAAGTTGCAATTGTCTTTATCGTAGTAATTATAGAATTAAAGTTCTCTAAATTTGGATTCATTATTTTATTTTTCTCCTTTTTTATTTTTAACTGTTTTAAGTTTATTATACACGCAAAAACCTGTCAAACAAATTTTGTCACTTTTTTGATTGCTTAAATTTAATGTAATTGAATTGGCCAGCGTTGTTATAGTACAAGCGAATGTGGTTGGCATCTTGTACCCAAAGCATCGGGTCACCATTATCGCCATGCGGTTGATACAAAACGGCGACCGGCAATTTTATTGTGCTTTCGGTTGAATCACTTTCTTCGTTTTCTTCACCTTCCGGAGTTGCTTGGGTTTCGTTTTCTGGCACAATCGTTATATTATTTGAACTGTTGGTAGTAACTTTATGAACCACAGTTCCTTTTTGCACATAAATGGTATCCCCCATAACAGTAAGGACTTTTTCCACACCAGTTAACAAAACACCCGATTGCAAAACCATGTCGCTGCCGTTGATGACAGTATAATAACGCAAATCATCATTAATTGTACAGAAACCATTGGCGTAAATTTTTACGGTTGCACCATCTGGTAATCCCCAAGTTTCGTCTGGTTCAACATACTTATAATTTTGGGTGTTAGTTTCATTAATCAAACATAATTTTGTATTCGTAACTTCAACTTCATTTTTGTTTTTTACAACGACCGAAAAAACAAATTGAGTGTTGCCATTTTGTGCTGGCGTAACCGCCAAAGGAGTAAAAACAGTACCTTCGTTCTCATTAGCATTATCACCAATTTTTTCAGGTTCACCATCTTGAATCGCGTGACGATACATTAGGTTCCCTTGATTTTTATCTTTTTCACTATCACGATTTTTGGTGTAATAAACATAACTCATCGCACCGCCGTAAACTTTTTCCAAATTTTCATTTGTAGAGTCGGTACGATATTGAGCCGCAAACGGAAGAACCACACTTTCAACTTCTTTATCCAATGTGCTTACTTTTTTAGTTTTGACATTGATTGTTTTAATTTCTTTGTCAGCGGTTTCATGGACAATAAGATAAATATTATCGGTTGAATCAGCCCAAACTGTAAAATTCTCAGTGGTTAAGTTCGCACTAGAGGTTGTATAAACTAAGGTATGATTTTTACCATCTAAATCGACACGGAAGAAATCTAAATAATCACTCAATAAATTACCACGGTTATCATATCGGTTGTGTGGAGATACATAAATCAAATTGTTACCAAACACCCACATTGCGGATTGGTCATGACCAGCAATTTTGGGAACTACGGCTTCGATACCATTGTCTTTTG
>JAFYKU010000095.1 GCA_017537405.1 Clostridia bacterium | reverse complement strand
GTCGCACAGACACAATTTTATAAATAGAGTTCAATCTGAATGAGATTGATTTCTTCTTTGTGTGTATTATTGGGATATGAAATTTGCGTAAATGTTGTATAAAATAAAAGGCCCTGACCGTTATCGTCAGGACTTGTTTTCATTGGACTATATAGTGTTATTTTTATCTTATCATCATAGAGTATGATTTCTTTGATTAAGATATTTATTATTGGTTTGATATTACGAGATAATGCTTTATTGTAAAATTCCCGAATTTCATTTTCTGTTATCTTTGAATTGCTTTTACTTTGTTCAATTAAAATTTGTTGTTCTAAAGCTGCTATTTTGTCTTCAGTCGATTTTATTCGTTCGGTTGTAGTTTTCGTAATAACTCCCTGTTCAATCGCTCTAACGAGATTTTCTAAAACATTCTCTAATTGCTTTTTTTGTTTCTGCATAATTAATAATTCTTGATTGCAAGTTTGTTGTTGTTCTTGTGTTATCAGTAATTTTTTTACCATCTTATCCATAAGTTCTGGTTCATTTAATTTTTTAATTACATTGTCAATGACTATCTGTTCCAATACTTCTTTTCTCACTGTTTGTTTTTTACAATCGTTTGTTTTGTTTTTTCGTCCTGAACATCTGTAATAATAAAATACTTTATCTGGTCGTGGTCTACCACTTTCACCATTGATGGGCAAGCCACAATGACCACATTTGATTTTTCCCCTTAATAAAAAACTAGTATCTTTACATCTTCTGCCGACTTTATTTTTCAAACTAATTGTTCTTACTTTTTGATATAAATCATCTGGAACAATTTTGGGATACATATTATCAACCAGTTGGTCATTATGATAATATTTGCCTGAATATTTTTCGTTTTGAATAATTTCGTAAATCTTATGATTATCAAATGGTTTACCTTTGAATGTAATATTTTTATCGTTGAGTTCTTTCACAATATCTTTGGCATAAATTCCTTGTTCATATTGTCGATAAACATATCTAACAATTTCGGCTTGTTCTTCGTTAATAATAATTTTTCTTCCGTCTAGTTTATAACCATACAATAAATTACCACCTTGAAAATATCCTTTTAATCTTGTTTCATTCATACCGCGTTTGATTTTTTGACTCAATTCTGCTGAATAGTATTGATTCATTCCTTCAAGTAAACTTTCTAAAATAATTCCTTCCGGAGTGTCTGGAATATTTTCCATTGCTGAAATAACTTTAATGCCATTTTCTTTTAATGTTTTTTTGTGAACTACACTTTCATATTTATTTCTTGAAAAACGGTCTAATTTATAAACTAAAATATAATTCCATTCTTTTTTTGTTGCATCTTTTAACATTTGTTGAAAACTTGGTCGTTGGTCATTCGTTCCTGTCATTGCACGGTCAATGTAAGTGTTAACAATTGCAATATCGTTGCTTTTAGCAAACTGTTCATAAACTCGAAGTTGACCTTCAATGCTTTGTTCAGTTTGACTATCGCAACTGTATCTTGCATAGACAACTGCTGTTTTCATTTACTTTTTTTCTCCTTTTAAGTTTTTTCTTTGTCTTGCGACGGAGCGAAAAAGAAACGGGAACACTAATTGTTTTTGTTTTTAGTGTTTTTCTACTTTTGCCAAGGGCGGTTAACCGTGCATTTTACCCTTGGCGAAAGTGGCTTCCCGTTTACGCTCCACAGTCGCAAACAAAGAAATTACAGGGAGGAGCATATAAAAAAATAATGCAACAAGTCTATACAGTTTCCACCAATATATGTAACTTTTATGTCAAGATAGACTACATTTATGTAACAATTATGTAACAAAAATATTCACTTCGTTTTTTTTCGCAATGGATATTTTCTGTGAGTGCAATGTTATAATTGTGGCGACAAGCAAGATGGCTTGGTGTGTATTGACGAAAAAGTCGTCAATAGCAAAGTCAGACTTGATATAAAATTGCGATTTGGGAAAAGTGCAATTTAGAACGGCAACGACTAAATGGGGTTTGGCGGAAAGCCTGCGCGCCAACCCCATTAGTTGCCGATTTTGCACTGCGGAAATTTGACAGAGTGCGTGCCTTTATTGGCGGAGCGAAGCGACGCCACTTGTTATATATAAAGGCACGCTAGAATCCCAAATTATAAATTAACCCATATAATTGCTCCATTTGGATGATTATATGGTTTAGGTTTTTCATATCGGACTGCGTTCTTGATGACCCACGCATAAGTTTTTTTGTATGGCATTTGGTTAACATCAGAAATGTAATGAAGTTTCTTATTTTCACGATATGTATTTTCATTTAGTGCAATACAATCTATCAAATCACATTCGCCAACAATCATGCCACTACCACTTTGGATTAACGCAATTTGCCCACGAATTTTTGTGTTTGAACTCCGGATTTCCCAAACTTTTTTACCGTCCAAAATATAGTCAATCCACGGTTTTTTAATAATCAATGCTTTCATAACCTTTATATAAGGTAACATATATTTTTTTATTTTGATAAGTTAAAATTATTATATACAATTAAGTCAATATTATTGATACAGATTAAAAACTTTATGCTATACTACTAATGAAGTTATGGCTAATGATAAAGTTGTTAATCAGTTGACTGTATTTGACCTAAAAACCATTGATTTATTTGCTGGTATAGGTGGAATAAGAAGACCATTTGATAAACTTGGTTGTAGATGTGTGTTTTCTTCTGAAATTGATAAATACGCCATACAGACATATAGTGCCAATTTCGGAGAAATCCCTAGTGGTGATATTACTAAAATTGACGAAAAATCAATACCACATTTTGATATATTGTTGGCTGGATTTCCATGTCAAGCTTTTTCAATAGCAGGAAAAAGACAAGGATTTAAAGATACTCGTGGAACAATGTTTTTTGAAATTCAAAGGATTCTTGAATATCATAAACCTCAATGTTTTTTACTGGAAAATGTTAAAGGATTATTGAATCATGATAAGGGTAAAACTTTTAAAGTTATATTAGATGTTTTAGAAAATAAATTAAATTATAAAGTTTATTACAAAGTGCTTAATGCAAAACATTTTGGTGTTCCACAAAATCGTGAAAGAGTTATTATTGTTGGGTTTTTAAATCATAGTATTGATTTTAAATTTCCCGAGCCCACAGGTATAAAAACTAAACTTGGTGACATTTTGGAAAAATCAGTAGATGACAAATATACAATCTCAGATAAAATGTGGGAAAGTCATCAAAGAAGAAAAGAAATAAATCGAAAAAAAGGAAATGGTTTTGGATATTGTTTATTTGATGAAAACTCCGAATATACAAGTACTATTTCTGCAAGGTATTACAAAGATGGTTCGGAAATTTTAGTTAAACAAAAAAATAAAAACCCAAGGAAACTAACACCTAGAGAAGCAGCAAGATTGCAGGGGTTTCCTGATGATTTTAAGTTAGTATGTAGTGATGTCCAATGCTACAAGCAATTTGGAAATTCTGTCCCAACTAAAATGATAGAAGCAGTAGCTGTTAATTTAATAAAATCTTTGAAAGGAGAAAAATACTAATGAAGAAACAAGAAAAAATAACGATTGATTCGTTAACATATAGTAACAATTTGGATTTTTATTCAATGCTTAAATTGTTAATACAATGTCATTTATCCGATAAACAATTAATTTAT
>JAFYKU010000094.1 GCA_017537405.1 Clostridia bacterium | reverse complement strand
GTTCCAGTTATTAAAGGTTCTGCTGCTAAAGCTTTGGCTGCTGCACAAGCTGGCGATGCTTCATCTCCAGATTTGAACTGCATCAAGGAATTGATGAACGCTATCGATACTTATATCCCAGATCCAAAACGCGAAACAGATAAACCATTCTTAATGCCAGTTGAAGATGTATTTACTATTACTGGTCGTGGTACTGTTGCTACTGGTCGTGTTGAACGCGGTCAAGTTAAAATTGGTGACGTTGTTGAAATCGTTGGTTTGGGTGCAAACAAATCTACTACCGTTACTGGTGTTGAAATGTTCCGTAAATCATTGGATTCAGCAATGGCTGGTGATAACGCTGGTTTATTGTTGCGTGGTGTTGAACGCAAAGATATTGAACGCGGTCAAGTATTGGCTGCTCCAAAATCAATCACTCCACACACCGAATTCTCAGCTGAAGTTTATGTTTTGAAAAAAGAAGAAGGCGGACGCCACACTCCATTCTTCAATGGTTATCGTCCACAATTCTATATTCGTACAACTGATGTTACAGGTGTTATCGAATTGCCAAAGGGTGTAGAAATGGTTATGCCTGGCGACAACATTTCAATGAATGTTAAATTGATCGCTCCAGTTGCTATCGAAAAAGGTATGCGTTTCGCTATCCGTGAAGGTGGTCACACTGTTGGTTCAGGTGTTGTTGCTGACATCATCAAATAATTGGCTTTCAATTATTGATTTCAAAAGAGTTAGGAGAAATCCTAGCTCTTTTTTTTGTTTATAATTTATTTTGATATCGATTGATGGCAGGGTATTAGCTATGATTTTTTTATAAAAACATAATAACTTTAATTGTTTGCGTTGTTTTTTAATATAGTCTCCATTTGGGCAATAATAAGGAAATTCTTGATAACTGCAATTATTTAGTTGTTTCCCCATCTGGATTGTTTCGGTGTAATATTTTCGTGTTGTATTTGATTCCATAATGAGTTGTACGGTTACAGTTTCAAATTGTATAGACTTTATACCATTATTTATGGTATTATTCATTTTATGAAGAAAATTGTTTTAGATTGTTTAGGCGGGGATAATGGTTTGCCTGCGATGTTAAGTGGTGCAATTACTGCGTTACAACAAAATCCTGGTTTACAATTAGTATTGGTTGGCGATGCCGAAGTGATTAAACCACAGGTAACGGCTTTTGGTGACCGTGTTGAAATTATCGATGCCAAAGTTAATATTGCGATGGACGAACATCCGACACAAGCAATCCGTACTAAACCGGATAGTAGTTTGGTGTTAGGATTAGAACAATTAAAGAAACGCGATGATTGTGGGGCTTTTGTTTCGGCGGGGTCAACCGGAGCTGTTTTGACTGGTGGATTTATGAAGGTGGGGCGTATTGCGGGCGTTAGTCGTCCGGCGTTGTGTCCGACTTTGCCGAGTATAGTTGATGGTCAAGATTTTATGTTGTTGGATTGTGGCGCGAATATGGACTGCACAGCGGTACAGTTGGTACAATTCGCGGTTATGGCAAATGAATACCGTAAAGCTATGGGAATGGAAAATCCGCGCATTGCATTATTGAATGTGGGTGCCGAAAGTACGAAGGGTAATGAAGTAGTGAAACAGGCACATAGTTTGTTAACTAAATTACACGATGCGGGTTTATTGAATTTTGTTGGTAATATTGAAGGCGACCAAGTTTTCTTAGGGACTGCCGATGTTGTTGTATCCGATGGTTTTTGGGGAAATGTACTTTTAAAAAGCATTGAAGGCACGGTGAAATTTGTTTTTAAATCGGTAAAAAATGTCATTAAAAGTAGTTTTGGTGGTAAAATTGGTGGTTTGTTTCTAGGCGGTAAATTAAAAAAATTTAAGGCCGAAAAGATGGATAAAACCAATGCTACAATCTTTTTGGGATTGAAAAAAGCTGTTGTTAAAATGCATGGTAATGCCGATGCAGCCAAAGTGACTTCGGCGTTGCAGTATGCAATGACTGTGGTGGATTTTGACATGAATGCACGCATTGAAGAAGCTGTGGCGAAAGCAGAGCCATTGTTAATCGAGGAAAATGTCTAAGCCGAGTTTGTTATTGGCAGTATGTTGTGGGCCTTGTGCAACAGTGGCGGTAGAGCGTTTGGCCGTGGATTATGAAGTCACTTGTTTATTTTGGGGTGATAATTTAGATTCATTGGAAGAGTTTAACCGCCGTTTAGAAGCTTTATATAAATTGACGGATAAGGTTATTGTTCACCCTTACAATCATGAAAATTGGCAGCCACAAAATTGTGGGCGTTGTATTACTTTGCGTTTGCAAAATGCGTTTGACTATGTGGAAAAATTGGGTTTTGATTATTTTGCAACATCGTTAACAACTAGTCCGCACAAAGATGCGGCATTAATTAATCAAATTGGGGCTAGCATAAGCGAAAAATATGTGCCCAGTGATTTTAAGAAGAAGGACGGCTTTAAACGCAGTGTTGAATTATCGAAGCAATTAAAAATGTATCGACAAAATTATTGCGGATGTGTTAAACCATAATATGAATTATGAAGCGGGGATTTGTCCTAAGTGTCATGAATATTTGTTATTAAAAACCAAGACTCCGTTTTTGGTTTGTCCGAAATGTGGTGAAACAATTTCGGCTCAATCGGCAAATGCGATTGTGGAAAGGCGTTGTGCGAATATTGAAAATGTCAATTCAATCGTTGGTGAATGTGTTGCATTGGAAATTAAATATGGTCCAGAGCTTCCGTATATGTTGTTGGCTAAGGTTGTTTCTAATTTCCCGCATTTAGAAAGTCCATCTTATTTGTTAGTAAAATTATCTGGGTTTCAAATTGGTTTAGTTTATGATTATTTAAAGACTTTTGCTAGTATTAAAAGTGACCCAGCAAATGTAGCGTGGGCGGAAAGTTTTTTGGATAACACTTTGGATTTTAAAACGATAGAATATGCTGATTTATATCGTAGTTATGTGCGTAATAAAGTGCGTCCTGAACGACAACAGCATTATTTTGATTTGATTGACCAATTGGTTAAGGATTTTACCACAAAATCATCGGACCCACGCTCGACTAAGCTGTTAATGTCTTTATATGTAATCGCAAGTGTTTTGAACTTTATGTTGTTTCCAGTGATGATGTTTTTGTCGGGTTGGTTATCACAAGTTTTTTCACTCTATTTTATTGTAAATATTTTATTAGCGGTTGTTGCGGTTTGCGTGGAAATGCTCTTATTAGTGTGGCATCATAAGGTTTTCGGTAATCGTTTGAGTATGTCACAAAAAGAACGCTTATGGATGGTAATTTTTCTGTCATCAATGGTATTTGTTGTTGGTGCTGTAGTGATGGGAAGTATTTGGAAAATTAAATTATGAAGACACAAACTTTTACGGTAAAACAAAGAACAAATGTGAGTAGCTTGCTTAAATCAAATCTATTGGGGGCAGGTTATGTTTTTGTACAGCAGATTTTGAAACGCAAAGATGTTAAAGTTAACGGAGTGCGTGTGAATCGCGATGTGCCATTAAATGTTGGCGATGTAGTGCAAATCTTTTATGCGGATAATGCTTTGAAAGAATGGCAGCCGTACCGTATGGTTTGGGAAGACCACAACCTTGCTGTTGTGTTTAAGTCGCAGGGAATTGAGACGAGTAGCTTGCATGGCGAAAACACATTGGAGCGATTATTGGGGTATACGGCGGTACATCGTTTAGATGTTAATACCGAAGGTTTGGTCGTTTTTGCCAAGAACGCAGAAGCGGAAGAAGCTTTGTTAAATGCGTTTGCAAATGGACAAGTGCAGAAAACTTATTTGGCGTTATGTTTTGGTATGTTAAAAAAATCACCAGTTACTTTGACGGGATATTTGTTAAAAGATAAAGAAAATGGAACGGTGGAAATTTCTAAGGATAAGCAACCTGGTGCGGTGTCGGTTAAGACTGTGGTTGAGTTTGTGCGTAATAAGGGTGAGTTTTCCGTGTTAAAAGTGCGACCTTTAACGGGGCGTACTCATCAAATTCGGGCGCATTTGGCAAGTATTGGTCTTTACATCGTGGGTGATGGAAAATACGGGAAAGC
>JAFYKU010000010.1 GCA_017537405.1 Clostridia bacterium | reverse complement strand
TACTTCCTTTTCTAGCGGAATTTTTAAAACTTTATCAACACATGCCTTGATAAACTTTTCTCCGTTATATACTGGAATTATAATTGACAATTTTACATTACCGAGTAGCCTTTCATCAATTAAGTTTTGTTTATCTAAATTATTTTTGTCAAATTTGAAAGATATATTACCAAGAAAGCCAAGAGAGACAAGTGATAACACATAACCAGGAAAATCAAAATTTATAAGTTCAACCATTAAAAACATAAAAAAAGGAATAATAAGAATTAAAGAAGACAAATAATTTTTAATTTGTTTAAGTTTTTTCCAATTAATAGAACATATTAAAATTGTTAAATAAAAGACAAAACCAATTAGCCCATGTTCCCAAATTTTTTGTATTAAAACATTGTGAGAGTTTAATCCACCGATTGCTTTTCTTGAAATTCCACGACCAAAAAGTATCGACATTGGGGACGATGACCAATCCATCATGTAATATTTAATCATATCTGTTCTATTAAGCGCTGCCGGAACATTTCCAGCTAAAAACTCTTTAAAAACTTCTTCGTCCATTCCAAATTCAAGCCCCGGAATCCATGATTCATAATATGCAATATCAAAGCGTACCAAAAATGTAGTAGTAACATCTTTAAAAATCAACATGACACAGCCAATTATTAGAGCTATAACAACAAAGAAAATAAAAGAAGAAGCTATATTTTTTCTCTTACATAATTCAAATATAAGATATAGAAGTACTCCAACCACTATCGTAATAATAAAGGTTCTTGAAATAGTCAAATATCCAAAAATGAAAACAGGAGCAAATAATATAAAAAATTCTAATAACGAAATATTCCTTTTATGTTTCATAAGCATTAACGCAGAAATAGCAATCAAAGCTAATCCAGCAAGTTGCATCGGATGAGTAGTTAAACCTTGATAACGAATCACACCACTTTCCGACCACACCGGAGAAATATATGCAGCAATAAACGGCGATATTTTATAATATAAACCAAAAACACACGAAGCTATAATACCCGATATAAAAACACGAACTAAATATCCAAACTTAATTTCTTTCCTTTCTTCAAAAACAACATATAACGCCAAATAGGAAACTACTTCATGTATCAAATCAATCCATTCGCACACATGCATTGGCAATGCCATATAAACTAAAAACAAAACTATTGGAATCAATAATTTTAAATTAATTTTCTTTTCTTTTTTTATCACGCGCAATAGATAAATTAAAAAAACAACTAGTTTTAAAATATCCAAAATTAAAAATAAAAAAGTATACCCAAAAATCGCCCCATCAACATGAAAAGATATATAACATATGTTAAATGTCGTAAAAAAACAATACACAAATAAAATTAACCCTAGGATCTTGGTTTCATTGCGTAAAAAGAAAGCAAATAATAAAACATAGATTGATGCAATCAATGCACATGCTGCCGAAAAACACGCACCAAAAATTAGAAGTGACAAGATTACATAACCTGCAACATCAGGATAATTTTTAATTGCCGTCCACAATTTTTTCATCTTTTAGCTTCCAACCTACATAAAATTATTAGCACAAAAAAAACTTTTTAGCAAGTTAAGGAATTATTATTCTTCATTCATATAATCGTGCGCGCGTGCGCAACCACAACAATTCCCTGAACAAAACTGAACGCTCTCGTTATTGATTCCGTGCTTATCATAGTAATCTTTAATTGCAGCTTTAATGGCTTCTTCAGCTAATACTGAACAATGAACTTTGTGCGCTGGCAAGCCGTCTAAAGCCTCCACAACGGCCTGGTTTGTTAAAGCTAGTGCTTCGTCTAAAGATTTACCCTTCACCAATTCTGTTGCCATGGAACTTGTGGCAATCGCACTACCACAGCCAAAAGTCATAAACTTTACATCTGTAATAATGTTATCTTGCACCTTAATGTACATACGCATTATGTCGCCACATTTTGCATTACCAACTTCTCCAACACCATCTGCGTCAGGTATTTCCCCTACATTCCTTGGATTACGAAAATGATCCATCACTTTTTCACTATAAAACATGTTTTCTTACTCCTTTTTTTAATTGGTCCCAAACGGGAGACATATTACGCAAATAATCCACAACTTCCGGAACCTTACTGATCACATAATCAATTTCTTCCTGGGTCGTGTATTTACTTAAAGATAAACGCAAAGAACCATGTGCAACCTCATGTGGTCGCCCAATTGCCAATAGAACATGTGAAGGATCTAAAGAACCAGAAGTACATGCACTACCAGATGATGCACAAATTCCCGCATCATCCAATAAAAGCAATAAACTTTCTCCCTCGATACCTTCAAAGCACATATTGAAATTGTTGGGTAAACGAATATCCTTGTCACCGTTAATTGCACTGTGCGGGATTTTACTTAAAGCATTAAACAATTTGTCCCTTAAATTTAATTCATATGCGGCAACTTTTTCCATTTCATTTACGGCATCTTGTAAAGCAACAGCCATTCCCCAAATAGCTGGTAAATTCTCAGTACCAGCACGACGCCCACGCTCCTGCGCACCGCCTTCAATTAAATTCGATAACGCAATGCCCTTACGCACATACAAAGCACCTACACCTTTTGGACCATGAAACTTATGACCAGATAAACTAAGCATATCAATCTTCATTTTATCTACATCAACAGAGACATGACCAACTGCTTGCACAGCATCAGTATGGAAAATGATATTATTCTCACGGCAAATATTACCAATTTCTTGTACTGGCTGTATCGTTCCAATTTCATTATTTGCAAACATAATTGTTACCAAACAAGTATCTGGACGAATAGCATTTTTTAATTCTTGAACACGAATAATTCCATTACTATGCACTGGTAAGTATGTTACTTCAAAACCTTGCTTCTCCAATTTTTTTAAAGTATGTAATACAGCATGATGTTCAAATAAACTGGTAATTATATGCTTCTTATTCTGACGCATACCAATTTGAGTTGCTGCATAAATTGCCCAGTTATCACTTTCACTTCCCCCAGAAGTAAAATAAATTTCATTTGTTTTTGCATTCAAACATTTTGCAACCATCTCACGCGCTATTTCTAATTTTTCTTTTGCCTGTTGACCAAAAGCATACATGCTAGAAGGATTACCATATAATTCATCAAAAAACGGTAACATTGCCTGTTTTACATTGTTACTTACCTTTGTCGTTGCAGCATTATCCAAATATATTTGAGGGCACATTTCTATTTCCTACCTTTTTAGTATGATATATTATATCCAATCGTATATACATTGTAAAGTCGTTTTTTATTTTTAATCAGCCAATAACTTAGACAATGAAACATTTTGCAAATAATCATCAATTAAAGCATTTAACTTATCCCAACACTTCCGCACACGACAATGACAATCATTTCCACAGACATGCTTATCCATACAAGTCACAACCGACAAACTACCTTCTGTTGCACATAAAATTGCCGCCACAGTAATCTCAGAAGGAGTCTTGGCTAATTTATATCCACCATTAGCACCACGGAAACTAACCAACAATTCTGCTTTAACCAATCTTTGTACAATTTGTTCTAAATACTTCAAAGAAATATGATGTGCTTCCGCCACCGATTTTAAAGATAAAACCTCACCTTCATGTTCGGCAAATTCCACCATTACTTGCAAAGCATAACGCCCCTTTGTTGAGATTTTCATATATTATTAATATATCATAACCATTGCACTTTGACCACATCAACTTTTTCAGAAAAAAGTTTGGTTTTTAATTAATTATTAGTATAATTTTAAATATGAATTGGTTTCCAAATTTTACCTGCATGGCTTGTGAAGCAGAAATTCAATCTAGCTATAACCCTTATCTTTGTCCAAAATGCATGAACAATTTGCCAATCATGTCAGAAACACAAACAACACATTTTTCGCCATTTGTTTATGAAGAACCAATTCGTAGCATGATTTTAAATTTAAAATATAATGACAATGGTTTTATAGCAAAAGCACTGGCACCATACTTAGCAGCAGTTTATATCAAGCAAATTCAACATCTTTATGAGAAACCACCCATAATAATCCCCGTTCCGCTTCACCGCTCGCGCCAAAATGAGCGCGGTTATAATCAAAGCGAAATTCTTGCTCATGAACTATCAACTTACATTAATCTATCAATCAACACATCTGCCCTTATTCGCAAACGCAAAACAACGATTCAAAAACAAATGGACACAAAGACGCGTGAAATAAATATGCGTGGAGCTTTTGAACTTTCACCAACAAAAACAAATTTGATTAAAAATCAAAACATTTTATTACTCGATGATGTCTATACAACCGGTGCGACAACTAATGAATGTAAGTCGGTTTTACTTGCTAACGGAGCCAATAAAGTCATCATCTTAACAATAGCCAGTGTTATTTAAGCCCTGTATATGCCTACATCAAAATTAATGATTATTGACAACATAACGCGCCATGGCATTGAGCGTATTTTCTGGATATGTTTCACCACCAGAAAGAACATCTTTACACTTAATAATTGTACGATCACAAGCATTCGCAAAAACATTGGTCGCGCCATAAATACGATCAAAATTGCCCCCCGACAAATAAATAACACGAGCCGTTTCACAATTGCTCAATCGTTCAGCAAAGTCGTTTAAATGACCCATAACAAATTTATTAAAGACACTTGCCGGAATTTGTTTACCATTCGCCGTATATTTTTCTTCCAACAAAACTTCAAATGTTGGAGTACATTCTTCCAGTAATTGCAAAGCAGTATCATAATTAACATTGAAATAATTTACAATTTCGCCAATCAAATAACCTGCGCCCAAATTGAAATGTGATAATTGAGTTACACCATCACCCAAAATATTTGCAACCGATGTTGAAAAAAAATCGCTACGAACCAAAGTACAACCAGCATCACGAACTTTAACAGGAATCATATATAATTCACATGCAGCTATTGATATAAATTTATAATCCATAAACCCTGCACGACGAATTAAATTTATATCAAACATTTGTCGAAATTCTTGATTAACAGTCAAAGCTGTTGCGACCATCTCTACACCTTTGGTTTGAGAGCCTAAAACATCGATTAAAACTTCATCATATTCTTCTAACTTGTAATAGAGAGCTTTTTTCTTGATTATACAAGCATTAGATGTATCAAATGTAATTTCATTCCATAAGGTCTCAATATGATGACGATTAATCTTTGTTACATGATCAAAAGCAATTGCACTAGATTGTGTTTGCACTTGACAAAACTGATTTGAAACACCGATGTAAAGTGTTGCAGGAATGCGACTTACACCTTTTACCATTTCGACCAGAACAGTATTTACTGTTGTCATAAAATCAATAGGGTCATTGAAATTACTTTCTGAAATCCCAGTATATTCTTTACGCACTGTAACCAACGGTGTTACACTTTCTCCGCAATTAACTCTTACTATTCTTCCAACAATCTGCATATCATCAAAATACAAAGTTGCAATCATATTATCATTTTTCATCTTTATATATTTCACCCCCTACAACTGTTTGCACAATACCATTTTTGTAACTCGTAAAATAGTCTCCGCTTGCTTGATTCAATTCTTGTTTGTAAATTTGGTCAGTATATTGCAAAGCGTAAAAAAAGTTTTCCTTATTTTTAAAATTAATTTCAATTTCAAAAGTTACACCAGATTTAATACTCAAAACAGCTCGTACTCGTTCAGCACCAATATCTTTATCTTCGTTTTTATATGAAATTTCAAATCCTGCTAGTGACGGAAAGTAACTTGCTATAATTTTTAATTGCTCAATTTTTTGTTGATCTTGTATGTTTTTCCCTTTCACCACATCTCCAACAACAAAATTATTATGCACTAATTCTAATTCGACTCCAGTAATATCAATACAACCAGGAACTGGTTTATCACTTACTACACACATTTCAGCATCAAAATACATTTTATTCTTTTGGTCACAATAAATTGGCATACGACGAGCAACTTTTAAAATCACACGATTTGGAAATTTTGCTATAATCGATTGCAATTTAATCATTGGGTTATGTGCTTTAATTTCTTCGGCAATTTTATCTTTATCTAAATTAAACAAAACATTTTTGCCTTTTAAACCACATTCATTTACAATTTCATTAATTTCTTCATTGGTTAACGGTTCCGCCGCCTCTACTGTCAAATCTTCCACTTCAATTTCGCGTACAACAAAAATAGTGCCACATGTAATCCATACAAATGACAAAACAATGAACACAATTAACATTGTAAGCAAAACACGATTCTTCATGCCATTATAGTATAAGTCACACCAGAAACTAGGTCAAACATAATATGAATTAATGTCTCGCATACAAATTTTTGGCGGCAAACGCCTTTACGGCAAAATTCACATAGACGGAGCGAAAAACAGCTTACTACCAATTATGACAGCGTGCCTTATGGTTCCCAACGCTGTTTACTTAAATAATGTTCCTAAACTCTCAGACTTGTCAGAAATGCTGCACATACTCGCACGCTTAGGTTGTACAGTTAATCGACAAGGTAATACTGTCAAAATTGAAGCTAAAAATCTTCACACACACATCATTGATAATCAATCAGCACATAAAATTCGCGGCAGCATTTTTGTCATGGGAGCTTTACTGGCACGATTAGGCAAAGTCCAGTTACCTCTTCCCGGCGGGTGTGCAATTGGCAGTCGACCAATTGATATTCACTTAACTTTATTACGCCAAATAGGTGTCAAATGCCATTACCATAAGGATTTCATTCATGCAAGTTACACAATACGGCGCCACCGGAAACCAATTATTCTAAGTTTAGATTTTCCATCTGTTGGCGCCACGGAAAACATTATTCAAGCAACAACACTTGGAATTTTAGGTAATACTTACATCATACATGGCGCCGCCAAAGAACCAGAGATTGTCGACCTTTGCAATTTTTTAAATCAATGCGGAGCTAACATTACTGGCGCAGGCACAGACACAATTACAGTACAAAGTGTCACGCGTTTACACGGCACAACATATACACCAATTCCCGACCGAATTAATACTGGTTCATATTTAATCGCAATTGCCGCCACGGGTGGCGATGTAACATTAACTAATACAATACCAGAACACCAAATAAATCTTCTTTCAAAATTAAAAAAAATCGGCGCAAAAATTACTACTACAAAAGACTCAATTCGCATCAAAATGCAACATCGAAATCCTTTTCATTTTAATATCCATACAGCACCATACCCAGGTTTTCCGACCGATTTACAAAGTCAGTTTTGTGCACTTGCGGCCATGACACAAGGTCGCTCCACCATCACCGAAAATCTTTTTGAGAACCGTTTCCGCTATGTACCCGAGCTTATCAAGTTAGGAGCTAAAATCGATATAGAGCGCAACCAAGCCCGTATTAAAGGCGTAAAAACGCTATCAGCGACACTAACATCAAACATTTGTCCAAGTTCGTATGAAATCCCAAACGCACAAAATTGTCACGGCACAATTGTCACAGCTAACGACTTGCGCGGTGGTGTTGCTCTTGTAATCGCAGCATTAGCTGCAAACGGAACTACTACCATCGAGAATGCAGAATACATCTATCGCGGACACCAAGACATTGTTAAAGATTTCCGTCAACTAGGGGCAAATATTGTGGCTTTCGACCAATAATGTCTTGCACAATTTTACAAAACTCATCGCCGCGATGCTGATAATTTATAAAGGAATCAAAACTGCTACCGCTCGGACTAAATAAGACTACACCAGGTCTCGTTAAACATTGCATAGCATTTTTAACGGCGTCTTTTAAATTCAACACACTTTTGATTTGCGATAACTCTAACGACTGCGCAACACTCAAGACTTGCTCTTTTATCGAACCAAATACAAAAACCTGAATCACATGTTCTGGTAATTGAGTCAATAATTCACGATAATCTTGCCCTTTACTTAATCCACATAAAATTAAACAAGTTGGCATTTTTATAGCTGATAATGCGGCTAAAGTAGATGCCATATTTGTTGCCTTGCTATCATTATAAAAAGCCACACCGTCAAAATCTGCAACTAATTCCATGCGATGTCGTTGCGACTTATATTCACAAGCTTGCCATATAACTGAAGTAGACAAACGCAAGCGTCGCCCAACTGCAATCACCGCTAGCACATTTGATATTACATGCTCCATATTACTAAAAGCAGTTGCACTTCCTAAACACTTAGTTCGCCGTCCTAATTTCTCCCAAACTTCACCATTATGTAGATAATACCCATTTACGACTTCATGGGTGCTATACCAAATGACATTTACCTTTTTTGACCTTTCAACTGTCATTCCCAACATTCGTGTATTAGTGTTATCCCAATTAATTACCAAATAATCATTTTTGGTTTGTTGTTCAATGATCTTTGCTTTACACCGGATGTATTCTTCCATCGTATGATGTCGATCCAAATGGTCTGGCGTTATATTGCTGATGACTGCAATTTGTGGATGCAATAAATTTGTTTGTTCTAACATAAACGATGAAATCTCAAATATTGCAATTGCCTTCGACAACTTATTGGCTACACGCGAAACAGGCACACCGACATTACCACACAAGACAGACTTTTTTTTTGCTAATGTACACATACGATGAATTAGATTAACAATTGTTGTTTTACCGTTAGTTCCCGTCACAGCCACTAAATAGCGCGGTTTTAATTTTTTTTCACAAAAAAAAGGCAATTCAACTTCTGGCACTATGGGTACAATCTCATCTTTTAAATCATCTTGCGGGACACCAGGCGAAACAACACAAAAATCATAATCCCCGGACACTTTTTCTTTTGCATCAGCAACGACAATAGTTTCAATACCTCTTGCTTCCAAATAGCTTTCTGCCGCTTTTCCACTGATTCCGTAACCAATAATTTTTGCTTTCATAGCTATGTCTATGAAAAAAATTAAACATACATTACCGATAAAACAAGCACAATTCCCATAATAATCGTAACCACAGCATAGACAGCTACAATCTTTGACTCATGCATTCCAGTTTTTTCTAAATGATGATGAAAAGGCGCCATAAGAAAAATTCTTTTTCCTTTCGATATTTTAAAGAAAACCACTTGTATAATTGTGCTTAAAGCTGACCAAACAAAAACAATACCCAAGAAAAGTAACGCAAACCCCAAACCACTAAACAAAGATATCATTGCGATAAATCCGCCCAAAAACAACGAACCAGTATCTCCCATAAAAACCGAAGCTTTCTTAGTATTAAACACTAAATAACCCAACAAACTACCAATCGCAACAGCAATTAAATTACCTACTGTTGTTATTTCCGCACCAATATCCGTCAAAGCAATTATTACATAAATAAAAATCAAATAAATCAAAGATGTTGTTCCTGCCAAACCATCTAAGCCATCGGTTAAATTAACAGCATTTGTTGTTGCAATTAAAATCAACAAAGTCAAAGCAAAAATTCCAACCCCACCAATTTGCCAAAAAACATTAAAAAACGGAACCCAAATTTCACCGGAAGGATTACTGCGTAAATAGAAAACGGCAACCAAAAGTGCAATGCCTAACTGTCCAATAATTTTTTGATATGGACGCAAACCTAAATTCTGATGATTCTTTATTTTCAAGAAATCATCTAAGAATCCAACAATTCCATAAGCACAACTTGCAACAATTACAATTAAACACAATGGCGTATCCCAATTAATAAAAATTGCACCAACTAAAATAATTGGCAAAATAAAAATTAAACCACCCATTGTCGGAGTTCCAGCTTTAGCTGCATGCATATCAACATATTTTAAAATTGATTGGCCCGCTTTAACTTTCCGCAACCAAGGTATCAAAAATAAACCCGCAACTACGGCAATTACAAAAGCAATTAAAACAAGCCACAAATCTGCTTTATAATCCACATTTCCCCCGTAAAATATTATCTAACACTTTGCTATCCATATACGGAATTTTTTGATGATTAATTTCAATGTAATTTTCATGACCTTTGCCAGCAATAACAACAACATCACCAACACTTGCATGATTAATAGCATAATGAATTGCTTTTTCACGATCTACAATACGCAAGTATTTTTTGCTTAATTTTTCATCTAAGTAATCTTTTACTGTAAATGTATTTGCAGTAATGATACCTCGCTCAATTTCATCAATAATAGCAACAGGTTCTTCGGTTCTTGGATTATCACTTGTTAAAACAGTATAGTCGGCTAATTGATAAGCAATTTTTCCCATTAAAGGTCGTTTGCCACGGTCACGATCGCCACCACAACCAAACACAACCCAAAGCTTTGCATTATTCGACATTGTCAGTCGCACATTCTGTAATAATTGTCTTAATCCATCCGGTGTATGCGCAAAATCGATAATAGCATTTACTCCATTAATATTATAAAAATTAAAACGCCCTGGAACTGCAGGCATCTTTGCTAACGCTTGTTTTATCACATTAGACGAAACATCATAACGCAATGCCAATAAAGCTGCACCAACTGCATTGCAGATATTATAGCGCCCAGGCAAAGACAAATGACATTGACCAATCTTACTCAGACAAAAATCACTGCCATAAACAAACATTTTTACTTTTTCAACAAAAGCCCATTGACTTACACCTGACATTAAATTGTTTTGTAAAGAATATGATGTGCTATAAATTTGTGATTGCCCCTTTAAAGCAGCTACTACATCTCGCCCATATTTATCATCTGCATTCACGATTACATTGCCACACCTTAACTTACGGAAAAAACCTAACTTCGTATTTTTATAATTTTCGAAATTACCAAAGAAATCTAAATGATCCTGTGTAATATTTGTAAATATCACACCATTAAAATTAATTCCATCTACTTTGTGATAATAAATTGCATGCGCTGATACCTCCATCACTACATCACGAACACCATTTTGAAACATATCAAATAAAGCATGATGCAAATCAATTGGGTCTGGTGTCGTCAAAGTCGCAATACTATTCCAATCTTTACCAGCATTAAAAATCCCGTTAGTTCCAATCAAACCAATGGGTCGCTCAAAAGCGCATTCCAAAATTTCACGCAAAATATAACTTGTTGTCGTTTTACCATTAGTACCAACAACACCTGAAATTCGCATTTTATCCGCAACATTACCATAAAATTCTTTCGCAGCCAATGCCATAGCAGAACGCACATCGGATACTATAATCTTTGTTACCTCTTTCGGCAAAACAACTGCCGCATCGTTAGTTACGACAACAAACGCCCCCTTTTCTACAGCTTCGGCAATGTACCGTGTATCTCTTAACGCAAAATACAACCCACCGGGTTGTACTTGCCGACTATCATGATATAAACCATTTATTTTTACACTAACACCAGCTATTTTTACACAACGAAAGCGCATAACCAAAGTTATGCGCTTTTCATCTTAAAAATTTGTCAAAAAAGAAATTTTATTCCAAAGCAATAACATAGTAATAAATATTTTGACCGCCATTAACAATGGTAACATCAACCATTGGGAATTTGTTTTGAATTTTTTCAGCAACAGCTTGCGCATCGGATTCTTTAACATCTTCACCAAAATAAATTGTGATTGAACCCATTGAATCTTTGTACAAGATTTCACATAACTTCATCGCAACTTCGTTTGGATTTTTGCCCTTTGCGATTATTGCTTTTTCATCTAAACCAATGGTATCACCTTTCTTAATATCAAGGTTATCCATTTTAGTATCACGCACTGCATAAGTAACAGATGCAGAAACTACATTTTCCATTGTTTGTAAGAAAGTTTCCGTATTTTCATCAACACTTGCATCTGGTGAGAAAGCAATAGCCGCCGAAATACCCTCACAAACACTCTTGGTAGGAATAATAACAATATTCTTCTTGGTCAATGACTGAGCATTCATTGCCGCCAAAGTAATGTTTTTATTATTTGGGAAAACAAAAACAGTTTTCGCATGAACGCGGTCACATGCGGTTGCAATTTCTTCTGCACTTGGATTGCTGGTTTGACCGCCCTTGATAACAAAATCAACACCTAAATCGCGTAATAAATTACAAATACCTTCGCCAGTTGCAACTTGCACCATACCTTGCTCTTTATCTGGAATATTACGATTATTGCGCAATTCACGATTTTGTTCCAACATATTTTCAATCTTGATTTTGGTAATTTCACCTAATTCCAATGCGGCACCCAAAGCCAAGTTCGGTGTATTCGTATGAACATGAACTTTAACCATTGTTAAGTCGCCAACACAGATTACACTATCACCCAATTCCATCAAACGAACACGGAATTTATCAATACTTGCCATGGTTGTCGTCTTCTTGATGTTAACAACAAAGAATTCTGTACAATAAGCAAATTCAATTTCGCCAATATCTTCAATTTCCGCAACTTCATCCGCAGTATCACGGAAAACCATTGTATCAGTATCTTTTTTTAATTCTTTAACTTCTAAATTACCTTCCAATGTTGCTAACAAGCCCATGAAAATGGTAATAATACCGCGACCACCAGAATCCACAACACCAGCTTTTTTCAAAACAGGTAACATATCTGGTGTTTTTGCCAATATAACTTCACCAGCATCAACAACTTTTTGTAAAAATGAAATAAAATCTGTTGTATTACGCGCAATTTTTTCCGCTTCTTCCGCCATTACACGAATAACTGTCAAAATAGTTCCTTCTTTTGGCAAAGTAACCGCCGCATAAGCTGTTTTCGCACCTTCAGTCATAGCAGCCGCAAAAACACGGGTTGTAATCTTTGCGCTACCAACTTTACCAATAACAGACATCATACCTTTCAAAATTTGACTGGTAATAACACCACTGTTACCACGCGCACCTTTCAAAGCACCACGCGCAATACCTTCTGTCAACTCTACCAAGTTACTGCTACCAACATTTTCGATTTCAGTCATTGCAGAACGGAAAGTTAAGCTCATATTCAAACCTGTATCACCGTCTGGTACAGGGAAAACATTCATGCTGTTAATATATTCTTTATTTTTGTCCAATAAATTATAAGCGCCAAGAAACATTCGTTTCAACATCGCTCCAGTAAGATTAAGAATTGGGGTTTTTTCCCCAGCAACTTCTGCAACCTTTACTTTTGTAGTCGCTTTACTTGTTGTTTTTGAACTTGTTTTAGTACTTGCTTTTTTTTTCACTGTTGTTTTATTCATTTTAAATTCCTTTCACATTATTTACGAATACCCATGACGCGAATATCAACAAACAGAACTTCCATACCACTAAAGTTTTCTACATTATACTTAATTGTATTGCGTACCGAATTAATAATCTCATCAACGGGCATACCAAAGCAAATAATTAAGTCAATATAAATACCGACTTTGTTTTTGCTAGCCCAGACACGAACACCATTGCGCAAGCGTATTTCACTTGCTGAATTACGCACAGTGCGTTTGCGTCCGACACCCCAAATTCCATAACATTCTAAAGCCGCGATACCCGCAACCGTGCGAATGGCCTCGCGTGAAACAGCAATGTTACCATATAAATTTGAAGTACTTATAGCCATCAAAAATTACCCAACTTTATTTAAAGTTTTTTTGCATTTAGTACAAACTTTTAAAGTTACTTTTGCACCATCTTCAAATGTAATAGTTTCCTTTTGTAAATTAGGAATACTTTTCTTTGGTGCTTTACGGTTACTGTGAGAAACAGTATTACCTGCTAATTTGTCTTTTCCACATAAATCACAAACTCTGCTCATGCGAGCATTATATCACAGTAAATTTAAACATGCAACAACCTATTTATACCTTGTTCAAATTCCCCAGTTTCATAGCATTTTTTCGCATAACTTCCAACGACGACAACATCAATCCCCTCTTTTTGAATCATTTTTATGTTGTTTTCATTCACTCCGCCATCAATTATTACAATTACCGATGGATTAATCATACGAATTTCACGCACAAGAGACAATACCGACTCTTGAAAAACTTGACCAGATTTTCCGCATTTAACTGACATTAAAATAATATACGAAACTTGCTTAATTAAATCCTTATAGTCCGCAACACGATAACCTAGATCAAGTACCAATCCGCGTCTCTCATCTTGGACCTTAGAAACAAGTTCGCATTTTTGTTGTTTTAAATCTTCTGCATCAAATGATACAGAGCGAAAACCATCCAATGAATTTACTGGTTCTTGCATAAGATGCAAATCAATTTTTATTTCAGAAGTATAACTTTGTACTAATTTAAAAACTTCCGGATTACTTTTAAAGTAATCAAAATGCAATGACAGTTCATGATTCATTAACGACATTTGACGACTTAATTGAACTATTTCTTCAATGTACTTTTGCAGCCGTTTTTTTTCTGCCGTTAAATACGGCTCAATAGAAATCGAAATTTGCATTTTTACCTACTTTGAATTATATCACATTAAACAAAAACATAAAATAGATTTCTTTCATAGATAAGAATATGAATTTTTTGACGCAAATCCATCCTTTTGTTTTATTACTTATAGCGTCATTATTTACTTATCTTTTAACCGCCTTAGGCTCCGCTGTGGTTTTTTGTTTTAAATCAATTCATAAAAAACCCTTAGATATTATGCTAAGTGTAAGCGCCGGACTTATGACCGCAGCGTCAATATGGTCTCTAACAATACCCGCCATAAATCTTGCCAACGAATTTTGGCAAAATTCATGGTTACTTCCTGCAATTGGGTTTTTATGTGGCGGATTTTTTATTATCATTAGCGGTATCATCATTGATAAAAAACTACCCAATGCCATTGAAAAAAAACGCAGTATGCTTATTATTGGTGTCATGCCGTTACACAATATTCCCGAAGGGCTTGCCGTTGGTGTCGGCTTTAGTGGCTTTGCTATTGGTATGAGTGGGTGTAGCTTAACCGGAGCTTTAATGATTGCACTCGGAATTGGCATACAAAATATTCCCGATGGAATTGCTATTTCTGTTCCACTTTATCGTGATGGTATGAGTAAACGCAAAGCCTTCCTTATCGGACAATCTAGTGGTATCATGGAAATAATTGCAGCAATTATAGGTTATTTTATTACGATCTCAATTCGGAGCATTCTCCCATTCTTTTTCACCTTTGCAGCTGGTGCCATGATTACAGTCGTCATTAGTGAATTAATTCCCGATATCGCACCCCAAAACCGCACCTTAGGTGTATTCGGCTTTATCATTGGCTTTGTTATAATGATGATTCTTGATTTAGCGATTGCAATTTAATTATTTTCTGTTTCCAAATGACGCAAACGCAATTGACCGCACGCCCCATCAATATCGTCACCTTTATTTTTGCGCATTGTACAAGAAACACCGCTTTTGATAACAGCATCCATAAAAGTCATTGCTACTTCACGACTCGGCGGAGTTAAAATAGCATTTTTGTCAAAATTTAAAGGGTTTAAGTTAATCAAATTTATATGTGACTGAAAACCACGCACTAAATTAGCCAACTCACGCGCTTGTCCTACTGCACAATTAAATGGCTGACCATCTTTCATCATTAAAGAATATTCAAAAATCACACGGCGATGAGTCTGTTGAAAATAATATTTTGCCGCGTCAATTAATTCTTTAATTGAATAGCGTTTTGCCACAGGCATAATTTGTTGGCGCAAATCATCATTAGGAGCATGTAAAGAAATACATAAATTAACTTGCGTCTTTTCATCAGCGAACTTCTTAATTTGCGGCACTAATCCTGATGTTGATAAACTTATGTTACGCGCACTTATATTAATTCCATCTGGACTACTTACCAACTGTAAAAAACGCATAACATTTTCATAATTATCTAACGGTTCCCCCGAACCCATTAAAACAATATTAGTCACACCACGCATTTTATCCGTCGTATTCAAACGATTGATTAATAAAACTTGCGCTAAAATTTCACCCGCAGTCAAATTCCGTACTAAGCCATTTTTTCCACTTGCGCAAAAACGACAACCCATTCGACAACCAACCTGCGTTGACACACACAATGTATTTCCATAATTTTGACTCAATAAAACACACTCAATCAAATCTGTTTTTTGATAAGCTAATAAATATTTCTTAGTTCCATCTTTGGAAATTTGTTCCCGCACAATTTCTGGTAAATTGCAATCAAATTGTTCTTTTAACCAAGCTCGCAAATCCTTAGGAATGTTCGTGATATTTTCAACTGCAACACCTTGGTGTAAAGCCCCATAAACTTGTCCAGCACGAAATTGTGGCACATTTAAGGGCTTTAATACTTCCTTTAGTTCTTCTAAAGATAAATCATAAATGTACTTCATAATTACTCCAACACCAGTGAACTTATATCGCGTCCATTGCAAAAATCCTTTCCAGCCATAACTTTTTTTCCAGGCAACTGTAAAGTATCAACCCTCAATAAACCATTTCCACAACCAACCACCAAACCATCACGCGCATTACATTGAACTACCTTACCAGGAACAGCTTTCCCTTCCAATGCGGTTGCTTGATATACTTTTACAAATTCATCATTTAATTTAAAATAAGCGATCGGCCAAGGATTTAACCCTCTCACTAAGTTCATTAAATCGACAGCATTTTTTGTCCAATCAATGCGCGCCATTTCTTTATTCAACATAGGTGCCATCGTAACTTCATTTTCGTTTTGTGGCACAAACTGCGCCACGCCTTTTTCAATTTGTTCTAAAGCTGTCAATAAAGCCTGTACACCAACCGGTACCATAGCTTGCAACACTTCTCCCGCAGTCGCAGTTGGCTCAATTTTGATTGGCAATGAACAAATCATCGGGCCACAATCCAAACCAAGTTCAGTTTGTAAAATCGTCACACCCGTCTCTTCGTCACCATTAATTACAGACCATTGTACCGGAGCCGCACCACGATAACGCGGCAACAAACTACCATGAACATTAATAACACCATGTGGAGTTGCATCTAAAACACTCTGTTTTAAAATTTGTCCAAATGCACAAGTAACAATAATATCAGCTG
>JAFYKU010000093.1 GCA_017537405.1 Clostridia bacterium | reverse complement strand
GTTGTTGGTGTCCAATTGGATAATGCAAAAAAGCTTTGAAACTTATCATGTAATTGCTGTCCCATATGTAAAATAGATTGTTTTCCGCCTTTGCGGGTCACTAAAAAGGTTTTGTTTTTTAGATCGATATCTTGGTAATCTAAACCAACTAGTTCACTTACGCGTATACCGGATAATAAAAATAAAGTTATTATCATTTCATCACGAGGGTTTTTTGATGCAGCTGCAATCATTTTTGAAACTTCGTCATCGGATAATCTTAAAATACTTTTTTCGTGTAATTTAGGTAAATCAATCTTTGTCATGATGTTTTCTTTTAAGTCGCCACGGCGATAGAAATATTTAAAAAACGATCGCAGTGTTGCCATTTTTCGCATTTTACCGCGTTCGCTATTAAAATGTTCTGTGTCATCTTTTCGATAATGAGTTAGAAAAGAAACATATAATTCTATATCGTCAATCGTAATTTTATTTAGGTCGGATTTTTCAAAATCAAAAATTCCGTAGTTGTGAAAAGTTTCGGTTTCATGAATTAAGTAATTAAAAAAAATTTCTAGGTCACGAGCATATCCCAAACGGGTTAATGGGGAAGTTGTTTGTTCAATTCCTAAAAAGAAAGCATGGCAAAATGTTGGTAGATTTTCCAAAACATGATTAATCTGGTTCATTGTTTGGATATCACGCTCAACAACATATTTCATTATTTATTTTTACCACAAAATTTGAAAATTTTCTATCTTTTTTTACTTCGTCATCATCTTACATATTTTGATTCAATTAGCATAAATCCGCCACCGAAATCATATTTATCATATTGTCATGGCAATTATTTTAACTTTTGCATTTGCATTTGGGTCAGCGATGTATGCATTTGATAATAAGTATCTGTTAATTGCTGTTATATTTTTATTTTATTTTTTCATTCAAAAGCTTATATATTTGCATCGTAAACATAAATTTTTGCATCAAACAATAATTCAACATCACGGCAAAAAAATTCGCGTCAAAGCTTTATTGGATTCGGGAAATTCTTTGGTTGATCCAATATCAAAAATTCCAGTTTCAATTATTTCTTTACCACTTTTTTTAGAAATGTTTCCAGATATTTCTGCGGATAAAATTTTACTTCACGAATTGGATGATTGTGTGTTAGGCGGGCATTACATAAATTGTCAAACGGTAAATGGGAAAGGACAGATGTTTGTATTTTCGCCAGACAAATTTCAGATTAATGGAACTACAGTTCAAAGCTTACTTGGAGTTAGTACACAAAATTTCTGTAATCAAAAATATGATGCAATCTTAAACATAAATTTAGGGGGTATATTATGAATATAATTGCTAAAGCATTAAGTCTCTTTAAAAAAATCAATCAAAATGAAAGGGAATGCGAAAATTCGGGGGTCTTCTTTATTAATGGCACAGAAGCATTAGAACGGCCATTACCTAAAGAAGAAGAGGAATTGTTGTTACAAGAATTATCGCTGGGAAAACAGGAAACACGACAAAAATTAATTTCGCACAATCTTCGTTTAGTAATTTACATAGCCAAAAAATTCGAAAATACTGGTATCGATATTGAAGATTTAATTAGCATTGGTTCTATTGGTTTAATTAAAGCAGTAAATAGTTTTAAATATGATAAAAATATTAAATTAGCAACTTATAGCAGCCGTTGCATAGAAAATGAAATTTTAATGTATTTACGCAAAGTTCAAAAAACACGGAACGATGTTTCTATGGATGAAGCTATTAATTCAGATAGTGAAGGTAGTGAAATTCGTCTGGGTGATGTAATTTGTACCACAGAAACCAATGTTGACGAAGAACTGGATATGAAAGTTGAAAAAAATTTACTTTGGCTTGCGGTAGACAAGCTTTCAATTCGTGAACAAGAAATTATGCAATTGCGCTTTGGTTTGGGTGGCGGTAAAGAGCGTACTCAAAAAGAAGTTGCGAATATGCTGGAAATTTCTCAGTCATATATTTCGCGTTTAGAGAAAAAAATTCTTTCGCGTTTAAAAAAAGAATTTACAAAAATTGATAATTAAAAAAATCTAAATCTAGACAACTATGTCTATATATGTTAAAATATGCTGATGACTTTCATACATTGGATCATTATTCTTGTAATTGTGATTGCTGCGATTACTTTTTATTCGGTTTTTAATATCTCGCTATGGTTCCGCGCGATGATGTCTGGCGCCCATGTTAAACTTTCGGAATTGTTTTCAATTACAGTTAAAAAATTAGACGCGCGTAGTATTGTTAATAATTATATCAAAGCCAAAAAAGCCGGTGTTAATATTACAATTGCTCAAATCGAAAATCATTTACAAGCACATGGTAATATTGAATTAGTTATTAATGCTTTAATTGCAGCATCTAGTGCTAATTTAAAAGACTTAGATTTAAAAACCGCTATTGCTGTTGACTTGTCTGGTCGTGACATTAATGAAGCAGTTAAGCACTGTATTATGCCGCAAATTATTCAAATTAACGACATTACTGCAATTGCTAAAAATGGGATTGAAGTTACAACAAGTGTTAAAATAACATTGCGTGTAAATTTAAAACGCATTATTGGTGGTGCATTGGAAGAAACTATTATTGCGCGTATTAGTGAAGGTATCATGACAATTATTGGTAATGCTGCAACTCATAACGAAATTTTAGAACGACCCAATTTAATAACGCAAAAAATTATGGAAAATAAAACTTTGTCGCAAGATACTGCGTTTGATATCTTATCTGTTGATATCGTAGATATTAAGGTTGGGCGCAACATTGGTGCAGAATTGGAAATTGATAAAGCTGAAGCTGTTAAATATATTAGTCAAGCCGATGCAGAAAAAAGGCGCGCTGAAGCTGTTGCCGCGGAGCAAGAAATGCGTGCTTTAACCCAAGAAATGCGCGCACGAGTTGTTGCTGCCGAATCCGAAGTCCCGAGAGCCTTGGCAGGTGCATTAAAATATGGCAACATCAATGTGAAAGATTATATGCAAATGGAAAATTTAAAAAGTGATACCTTAATGCGAAAGGCATTGAGTGGTAGTGCCAGTTCAGATATGTTGACACCATCTTTAAATGCTCCCAAGAAAAAGAAAACGAAATTACAATAAAAGGATAAGAAAGATGAATGCAGCAAGATTCTTGATTGTAATGTTGTTAATACTTGTCGGTATTATTGTTTTATTTGCACTTGTAGATTGGTTGATGAAAAATGACTCAAAAAAGAAAGAAACTAAGGTAGAACAACAAGCAGAACCAAAAGCACCTGAGGCAGAAAACAAAGAGGAAGCAGTTCCAACAATGAAAATTTATAACAACGAACTTGCCGACGATTTGAATGAAATTATTCAAAAAACAGAGCAAGAACATTCATCGCGTTTGAAAGTAGAAAAACATACAAATAAAGAAGGCAATATTTCTAAATATATTAAGCGTAAAAACTACCAAGAATTTGATTTTGGAAATAATGAATCGGACGATAAATCTGTCGAAGAAGAAGGCTCTATGTCTTTTACAATGGATGATTATAAACGAATTATGGCTTTGAGTAATATTGACGATAAAAAATAATTATAAATAGTTGTGAAAGATTTTTTTATCCATCAAGACCAAAATAATTCTGTTATGGTTGGCGGTGTCGTTTCTTTGATGAATTTTGCTGTTGATAATATTGTAGTGCGTGTTAAAGGCGGTTTAGTCGAAGTTAATGGCCAAAATTTAGTTATTAAACGCTTTGATGAAAATGAAATGATAATTGTTGGAAAAATAGTTGGAGTGCTAACTAATGTCAACCGTTAAAAAATTTTTATTAGGTCAAGTGGAATTTCGAGTTCAAGGTTTACCGCAAGGTTGTTTAAACAAGCTACGCAGTTTTAAAATATCAAACATTTATTATAACCAAGATATGATCATTTTTAATGCTCCCTTGGCTCATGTGTCTACAATAAAAAAAATGATTAATAATTTTGATTATGAAGTAAAAGAAAACTATAATTTATTTCG
>JAFYKU010000092.1 GCA_017537405.1 Clostridia bacterium | reverse complement strand
TGTCGGCGGATATTCGGAAACTAATAAACCTTTACAAGCAATTTCATCTTGTAAGTCCTTGTTACTAGTTGGATAATAAACTTCCACCCCATTACCAAGAACAGCAATAGTCGCATCTTTAGCACCTACATGAGCCGCAGTATCAATCCCTTCCGCCAATCCGGACACAACAACGAAGCCAGCAGTCACACATGCCGCTGCAATTTCCTTTGCAATCATTTGTCCATAGCGTGTACAATCACGCGTACCAACAATTGATACTTTGGGTCGGTTTAATAAATCTAAATTACCTTTCACATATAATTGTTTTGGTGGATCCTTTAAATCCATAAGTGAACACGGATAATTAGCTTCACCTATGCGTATGACTTGTATATCACTCATTAGCACCTCGGTTAAAATGGTCTAAACTTCGGTATGAAATTGCTTCACTAATATGTTCTGGCAAAATCTCTTCCGAGCCAGCCAAATCAGCAATTGTTCGAGCTACTTTTAAAATACGCGTATATGCTCGCGCCGACAAATTCAAGCGTTCAAAAGCAGTCTTCAAAACATTTTCACCTTCAACACTTAATGTACAATATTTCTTTGTCATTGCTGTATCCATAGTCGCATTACTATGAATTTTGGTTTGATAAAAACGGTCGTTTTGTATAGCTCTTGCTTTTGTTACGCGTTCGCGAATGGTTGCACTATCTTCTGCTAACTTATCATTTGTTAAGTCATCGTAAGTAACCTGATCAACTTCAATGTGTAAATCGATACGATCTAATAATGGTCCCGAAATTTTACCTAAATAGCGTTGTATTTGTGTTTGCGTACATTTACAACGATTAATGCGACTACCATAATAACCACATGGACAAGGATTCATGCTTGCGACCAACACAAACGAAGCTGGATACTCAACCGTCATTGATGCTCTCGAAATCATAATCGTATAGTTCTCCAAAGGTTGACGCAACAACTCTAAACAACTGCGATTATATTCTGGCATTTCGTCTAAAAATAAGACACCATTATGAGCCAAGGAAATTTCTCCCGGACGCGCATATTTTCCACCACCTGCCAAAGATACAGCCGATGCCGTATGATGCGGACAACGGAATGGACGAGTTAAAACTATACCATGTTCTGCATCTAACAATCCGGCACAACTATGAATTTTGGTCGTTTCCATACTTTCTTGAAAAGTCATAGGTGGTAAAATTGTTTGAAAACATTTAGCCAACATGGTTTTACCACTACCCGGTGGACCAATCATTAAGATATTATGACCACCAGCTGCCGCAATTTCCAACGCGCGTTTTGCGACATATTGTCCACGGACATATTTCATATCGCAAGGATAAGTTGCGTCTGCTAATAAGGCTTTAAAATTCGCAGCATCAACTTGTTTCAATCGTGTTTGTTCTGCCGTATTATCCGCAAAAAAACTTACAACATCACTTAAATTCTTTGCTGTATAGATATTGATACCAGAAACAAACGATGCTTCATGATAATTATCTGCTGGTATAATTACATTTTTAATTTTTTTTTCAACAGCAGTCAACAAAGCTGGTAAAACGCCATTTGATCGCCGCAATTCGCCATTCAAAGATAATTCACCATAAAATGCCCAATCATTCAAAGATTGCGTAATTATATTAGCATTGGCAAGAATACCTACTGCAATTGGTAAATCATACATCGCACCTTCTTTTTTAGACGCTGCTGGCGCTAAATTAACCACTATGTTCCCAACTGGAAATTTATATCCTAAATTTAAGATAGAGCTTTTAACGCGCTCTTTCCCTTCTTTTACTGCATTATCAGGTAATCCCACTAAAGTATAACCTGGTAAACCTTTACTAATATCAACTTCGACATCAACAATATAGCCATTAACCCCAGTTATTCCAAAACTTTTAATCGCAATCACAAATATATAATTACAATAAAGTGGCAGTAAAGTAAACTATTTTAAAAATCATATGCTAAATTAATTTGGATTTCGACATGTTCTTCGCAAAGTTCTACAAATTTTGCAAAAATTCGACAAACTTCGCGGTTGTCGAAAAAATAGACTTCAAATATGCTTGAAACCATAACCAATAATAAAAAGGAGAAAAACAAAAAAATGGAAAACAGAGTTTATCTTTACGGATTAGTAGTTAGCAATCCAACAACTTGCGATGACTATTACGGCAGCGATTACTGTAATTTAGACTTATCAGTACAACGCCTGTCAGGAATTGTCGATACAATTCCTTTAACAATGCACCGTAATTTAATCGAAAAACATGATGTAAAATTAGGAGACAACATTGCAATTCTCGGTGAATTCCGTAGTTACAATAAAATTGAAAACAACCGCAGTCGTTTAATGTTGAATGCGTTTGTTCACGAAATCACAGACGAGATTGATACAACAAACCCGAACATGATTGAATTATCTGGTTACATTTGCAAAATGCCAATCTACCGTACGACACCATTCAATCGTGAAATTGCAGATTTGCTAATCGCATCTAATCGTACAGGAAATAAGAGTGATTATCTTCCAGCAATTGCTTGGGGTCGCAATGCTCGTTTCGCAAAAAACATAACCGTCGGGGAACAAATTCACATTTCTGGACGCATTCAAAGTCGCGAATACCAAAAACGCTTAGACAACGGAACAGTTCAAACTCGCACTGCATATGAAATTTCAATTAATCAAATTGATTGTGAAAACGCGAACTCACAAAATGGAGACACAAATTTCATATTAAGTAATTTATAATTGTATCTGTCCCATCAATCAAAGTTTGCTTTGCGCAATTCTCTATATATTTTTGTTTATTACGATAAACAAGATTTAATAAACTAATTAATTTTTCTTTGTTAAGTTCGGCTTGTGGTAAAACCTCACAAACCCCGCATTTTTGCAAAAACTCCGCATTTTGAATTTGGTCACCACGACTTTCGTCTCTGGGTAACGGAACATAAATTGCGGGTTTTTTCAGAGCTAATAATTCTGAAACAGTCCCCGAGCCCGACCTTGCCAAGACCACATCTGCCCACGCAAAAGCATCTTCGGGAGAGTCTAAATATTCAAATTGCAAATAATTTGCATGACTTATTAGTTTATTACTTTTACCTTTGCCTGTTATGTGTAATATATTCCAGTCTTTGCATAAATCATTTAATGCAGACCAAACAGCATGATTAATTGCAACTGCACCTAAACTACCGCCCATAACTAATAAATTTGGTCTTCCATTATTAACTAAATTTATTCGCTGCGGATTTCCTGAATAAATACTTTTGCGTAATATAGCTCCCGTATGCACCATTTGTGGATACTTAAAAGATTGAATTGGAAAGGTTGTACAAATTGTTGCGCACTTCTTTGCAGTCAAACGATTAGCTAATCCCAAAGACATATCACTTTCATGAGCTACAACTTTAACACCTAAACCAGCCGCGGCATAAACAACGGGTAAAGCAACAAAACCACCTTTGGAAAAAACCACACTTGGCTTCACATCGCGCAAGATTTTCTTTGCTTCCCGAATGCCTTTTATTAACTTTAATGGAATTGTTAAATTTTTTAGCGTCAAAGTGCGGCGCAGTTTAACTGTTGTAATTTCAAAGAACTCTAACCCATTTTGTTGCGCAATTGTCTTTTCAACACCTGCACCACCAATATAAACTATCCTATCAAAATGTTTTCTTAAAATAGGCAACAAAGCAATTTGCGGCAAAACATGACCCGCTGTACCACCACCAGTTAAAACAATTGTTCGCATATATTATTTATATGTGATTTAACCAATATCTATCGACCAAACTTTTCCTGCTGTTAATTCAACTTCGTCAATTCCATTTAATGCCTTGTTCCAAGCAATTTCTTTGTTTTTTAATTTATGGAAAACTTCGTTAAAGACTAGTTTAATTTTTGCATTTTTGCTTGGCATAATTTTTAAAGAAACTTTGCCTTTATTTGCGTCCCAACTCATAGTAACTTTAGCAGCAAAGTCGGTTGCCAAGTTCTTGATACTTCCAACCATTAATGGTTCGATTAAAATCGGCAAAACGCGTAAAGTGGTTGATGAACTTTGTATGATACAATCGCTAATAGCTGTACCAACGCCCAAAGATACTGCTACATCTAAATTTGGTTTGTCATTAGTTGTCATACCCGAACCACGCCAATCATTCGACAAGAATAATCCAGATGGAGTTGCCGAACTATTAATAATTTTAACTAACAAGTTTTTAACTTCGGCAACATCGTTACCATACGCTAATTGACAAGCAGCCATTACCAGGTTTCGTGTTGGTTGATAAGAAGCAGCATTGCGTACACGAGTTTTAACCGCATTAACACTTGCTTCACTAGCAGCAATTTCAACTTCTGGATTTGCGCCTTGAATCACGGCTGGACGATACATAATTTGCGGGTCATTCATCATGAAATTTTTCAATGGATACAACCCATAACCATGCATGACGCCAGCATTTTCAATTTTATCAACAAAGACAGAATTCGTGTACTCTTTTAAACAACCATCACTATTAACATTTAAACTTGGAATTTTGGTCAACATATCTTGCCAAACTGCAACATCATCTTTCGCTGTTTTTAATAAAGTCGCAGCACTAATCAAATTATTTAATAATGTTTGCAAAGCTAAGAAGTCAATAGTTGACGAAGATGCCACGGCAAAATCCACTAACGGACGCCCCGCTACTAAATTACCCGGAGTTGCATTAGGACTATAACTTGGAATGGTCACATATTTACCAGTAGCATCTAACTTTAAGAAATCCGAATAGAATTCAAAAACATTACGCATAAACGGAAAAATCTTACTACGCAAAGTCTTTTCATCACCTGTAGCTAAATAATAGTCGTAGAACATATTTGCCGCCAAAGCCGATGATGCAATAAAGTGCAATGTTGGTGAATCTACGCTACCAAAAGTAGCCGAATCCATCGCGGTAATTCGTGGCACAAAATAACCACGCATACCATAAACACGCGCCGCATTTTTCTTTAAGTCGGATTCATACGACATATAGAAATCTAATAACTTTAACAAAGCCTCTGGCGTAATTGACTTAGTTATACCACAATATAACAATTGTGCAATTCCGTCCAAAGCCGCAATACCATGATTTGAATTATTATCAGCACACCACAACCCAGCCGGAGTCAACAAAGAATCATCTAAACAAATACATAAGTATTTTGCAAAATTCCACATACGCTCCAACAATTCTGGAGTTAATTCATTGTTTCCAGTTTTGTCGATTAATTCTTTTAAATCTGATTCGGTCTTAGCAGTATTTAATTCTAAATCTGTTTCCTCAAAAGCTCGTTTAAAAGGTGCTGCGTTTTTGGTTGCCAATTTGTTATAACCATCTTTAATCAAAGATAATTCCATTTTAATTTTGTTAAATTCGGTACTTGCATCACTGTTAACAAATGGTTTTGCTAAAATAGTCAACTCATTAACATCTTTCAATGTTACAACATTATTTGCTACTTGAACATTACCACCAGCAATAATCAAACGCATAACTAAACCATAGTCACGACCATTATCACTACGCGAACTGAAATAAAAATAACCATTTTCGTATTTAATCGAATTAAATTTGCTTTCTTGGTCACATGGTTGTAATTGAATTGCGACACGAAGTTTACCATTTGATTTAGTTGCATGGTAAGCCACAACATCAGTCGTTTTAGCAATGGATACACGGCGTAAAGTTTCTTCTTTTTCATCTGCACAGAAACTTACCGATAATTCACCATTTCGCATATCAGTTAAGCGTTCATAATTAGTAATAACCCCAGTATTATAATAGTCTAATTTAATTTTGACCATTGGCTTTGGTTGTGCAGGAGCTAAATGGCAATTTTTTTTGATAAAAGCTTTTTCTAAAACTTTCTCTACTTCCATAATTTTGCCATCAGCAAATTTTTTACGCAAAGTAATGAAATCGTCACTTACATCTTGTAAAACACCGTTTTTCCCATGATGCACTAAAGCGCTATGATTAATTAATACTTGCTCATTTGATATTGCGCCCAAAATAGCCACACCTACACGGCCATTACCCAAAATACTGCCATCTAAAAATGCGTTTTCCATGAAAACTGCTGGCGTTTTGTTTAATAAAATTGTACTGTCATATTTACTCATTATAAATAAAATTTTAACACAAATGTGATTAATTTTCAACCACTAATTGGGTATCGCATATAGACTTGGCATGAGTCGCGCTTATTGCCCACAAGTAAGAAATTGTGAAAAGTTTGTAGAAAAGAAGGAATAAAGTAAT
>JAFYKU010000091.1 GCA_017537405.1 Clostridia bacterium | reverse complement strand
TACTAAAATTGATGTTCATGTTTCCACCCAAGCCAATATAACCAACCAGTACACAGCTCTGGAATATATCAAATTAGGTGCGACCCGTTTGGTCTTAGCACGCGAATTAAATATTCGTGAAATCAAAGAAATTTGTGATGCCGTCCGCGGTCAAGCCGAAATTGAAGTTTTCGTACATGGTGCTATGTGCGTTTCTTATAGTGGTCGTTGCTTACTCTCCAATTATATGACAAACCGTTCCAGCAACCGCGGAGACTGCGCACATTCTTGCCGTGACAATTATGTTTTACAAGAAGCGAAACGCCCAAACGAATATTGGCCTATCGAAGAAGACGAACACGGTACTTACATTATGAATAGTCGCGATTTGTGTTTGATTAACCGCTTACCCGAATTAATTGAAGCCGGCGTTACCAGTTTTAAAATTGAAGGCCGCGTCAAAAGTACTTATTATGTGGCTGGTGTAACTCATGCTTACCGCCAAGCCTTAGACGGTATCAAACGCGACTTTATGACAGAGTTAGATAAAATTTCACACCGTCCATATACAACTGGCTTCACATTCGAAAAAGTACCAACCGAATATTATCCCGCCGCACGCGAGGAACAAACCTACGAATTTATTGGTTTAGCTACAGGAACAAACACCATGATTTTAAAAAACAAAGTCCATCCTGGCGACACTTTAGAAATTTTATCGCCTAACCTTGCTGTAGATGGCAAAACTTTTGTTTGGCAAGGTAAAATGCAGAACCAACCCGAAACCGAAGTTGTAATTACAGGCTGCCCTTTCAATTTACAGTTCAACGATATATTAAGGCGTCCAAAGCAGCAGTAACTGTGGTCTGCCCCGATTTAATTTGATATTCCAATTCCAATGCTTTGGCGTAACAAGCTTTCACTGCGACGGGGTTAGCACCGTAATCGCGGCGACTATATTTAATCGCGTACGGAGAACACCCCAACATTTTGCCAATAATGTTAATGTCGTCTTTGCTATTAGTTGCATAATAAGCACGGCGCAACTGCGACACTACTCCGCCAAAAATCATATACTCATTGGTATTGCTGCTGATAAGCCAAGATAAAATTTTTGTCGCAGCTGTAATTTCGCGTGCTAAAATTGCGGCACCTAATTCATAAATTTGATAATCCAAAGTTTTGGTTAAATATGGTTGTAAATGCTTAACTTCCCAAACAGGCAAATCGGCATAGTAAGCCAAGAATTTAGTTAGCTCATTATCAATTAATGTATAATAACCACCGGTAGCTTCGACCAAATAATCTGCCGCCTCACGAGTAATTTGATGTGGTGCAATCTGTTTCGCGATTAAAGGAACTAAGATTGTTGCAGGCATGGGATTACAATTAACGATAGTTGCGCCTTTCAAATTGGCTTCTGGTTTTTCACGATAACTAATTAACACTAACACATTGCCTTCAATAGGATTTTTTAAATATTGATTAATCGCACTAAAAGATGGTTTATCCCCCACCGTAGCGATTACTAAGCGTGGGTTAGTAAAAAAGGAAGTTGTTGATAATGCGGTTGTAATCTCATTGCCATTAACATCTTCATCAAACTTAGTTACATCGGCATCGGGCAAAGCTGCGGAAATTAAGTTTACGGCTTTGTGAATTAAAAAATAATCCGTACCATGCAAAAGGTACGCAGGTTCAATGTGTGTTTTCAAACTGGCTTTTAACTGAG
>JAFYKU010000090.1 GCA_017537405.1 Clostridia bacterium | reverse complement strand
GTTCTCACGCCCACCCCACCCCTCACAGGGTGGGGTTTGTTTTTGCGCTGGGACATTGCGACCGAACGCATAAAACGCATGTCGAGGCATTTGTCGCGTTTTATGAATTGGTATATTTTAATAAATCCTCTAACTGGTTATCGTTTAATAAAATAATCCCACAAGCGTGTGCCGCTTGGCGTGCCGATTTTGTAAAACCTGTATTTGAAACGACCACACCATAATCTTGTTTATAAAAATCACGCCCCGCATTGGCTTCTTGAACGGCTTTATTGCCAACGGGTTTGGAATATTTTTTGCATTGTATTGCAAATGAAACGCCATTTTTTGTGGCCAACACGTCTGCCCCTTGGTCACCACTGCCTTTTGTTGTCTTTGCATCAAATCCGAGTGTGGTTAGTTCTAGTTTTATATGTTTTTCATAATCTAGTGGCGTTAAAGGTGCTGTTCTACACTGGTTTAATAAGTTCGGGTTCTTGTTGAATACGCCCAGCAAAAACACATGCGAGTTCGCAACCAAACTTTTCATAAAAGAGTCTTCAAAACGCTTATTCGTTAAAGCGTGCTTCATTTCTGTTTCGGACATCGCTTGTGTGTTGTCAGACGGCACTATATAGAAAAAAATGTCCGTTTCGCCAGGTTCTAGTATATTTTGATATTCGGGCAAATATGTGCACATGTTAAATTCTTTTACAAAAACATGTTGATATATGCTTTGCGCGATATTTCGGTCCGAATGAACAAAACCTGCGTTATAAATGGTGGCGATTTCTTTTATTGATAGGGGAGGCAATACAACCGTTTGTATGAAATATTTTAATTCTTTTTCCCAGTCATTATACTGTGGTGTTCCATAATCGTCAAATCTTACCAAATTCCCATATTTTGTTGCCAGAGCGTTAATGTGCTGCAAAAACGGTTTATAGAAATATGACAAAACTTGTTCAAATAATGTTTTGGGAAATTCTGTTGTGTTCATTTCAAACTCCTAAGTGTATGACAATCGCATTGTCATGCCACGACAGCGCGTTTAATTGTTTGTGTTGGGGATTCGCTTCTCCCAACACAAACAAAACGGTAAGTTATTTATGCGGTGTTTTTACCTGTGTTTTTATTTCTTCCAAATATTTGTATTTGCATGTTTCTATTTCTGCTTGTGTTTTTTCGCCTGGGTTATCACAATCCATCATCTCTGCATACGATTTGTTTAGTGCACACTTTACACTATCAACAACTTGTTCGCAGTTCTTGCTTTTAAGATAAAGTAATACCAACTTCAAGAAATCTTCATCCGTTTGTATGGAGCTGTTTTTGCCAAAAAAACGCTGATAGTCAAAAAATTTAACTTTTGATGGCGGAGTGTTTCTGCGTTGCAGAATACATGTTTCAGAATTATATATGGTCTCATTGTCTTGTGCAAAGCATTCGTATGTAATTTCTGGACGCATTAGTTGTTGTGCCGTTAAACAAGAATTATAGTCAACATATTTTCCGTTTTTATTAGACGGATACATTCCCGTCGTTTTTCCGCATGCCCAAGTTCTTAATATATGCGCAGTCCCCATTTCATGGTTGTATGTTATTCCGTTTTCAAAATAATGTAAATATGTTTCTATTACTTCAATCGGGTCTGCACGCGTTTCCAATTCGGAGGCAAATTTTATGCCATTTGTTTTTACTTGTTCGGTGGAAACGCATGCTGTGATTAATAAACATAATGTCATACAAAATATTTTTTTCATATTGTGCCCTTTTTTTATTTTTTTCTGCGATATGTTGAACCTCGAACGCTAACAGAACGCGTGCCGCCTGTTCTTTTGCTTACATATGTTCTTGTGCTTGCGCGTCTTCTAATCAGATTTCCCATGCTCTTCTCCTTTTTTGTGCATAAAAAAACCACCTGACAAAGCGGGTGGTTGGAGGTTCACAACTATTTAATATCTAGAAAAAAT
>JAFYKU010000089.1 GCA_017537405.1 Clostridia bacterium | reverse complement strand
TTCTTTATCTTTATAAAAACCCCAAGTGCGACGACGACCGGTTTCTGGCCAACCCAACTTATCAATATCTAATTTCTCAAATACGGTAATGAAATAATACATTTGTTCCACATTATTCTCCTTTATTGTCTTTCAAAATAAGATTTAAAACAATACCAACAATCATAGCAAGTGCAGTTGTACCAATGCTAACAACTCCAAAATCACATACTGCGCCAGATACGCCAAGTGTCAGTACGGCCGCGAGAATTGTAATATTTTTATTATTATTTAAATCAATATTATTATCTTTAATTGTCCTAATACCAGAAAGTGTAATATATCCATAAAGTATAGCCGCACAGCCGCCAAAAATACTAGATGGAATACTTACTAGAAAAGCTTGTAGTGGTCCAATAAATGCCGCGACGCCCATAATAACAGCAGCGAGTGTAATTACATATCTGGAACAAATACGACTGAAACCTGTTGTGCCAACTGACTCGCCGTAGCTCGTATTGGGCATCGCGCCAATTAAAGTACCGAAAGCAGTTGCTACGCCATCACCCATCAGAGTATAGCCAAGTCCGGGCTTTTGTGTCAGATCTGTACCAATAACTGCGCTTAAAGCTTTATGGTCACTAGTGTGTTCTGCTAGTGTTACTAAGCTAAGAGGTAGGAACAGTAATAGAATTTGTGGTAGTAATGACCAATTAAAGGTAGAGAACTTTAAGAAAGCAAAATCTGGAATTTGAACTAATCGTACAGATTTAAATACTGAAAAATCAATAATTGGAATACCGCATAATGTAAGAATTGATGCAAATGCGTATACGATAAGAATCGCTACTAAGAATGGTAAATTCTTAATGAAACCTTTCCCATAATGTGAGATTAGAGCGGTAATTAATAATGTAAGCATACCAAGCCCAAAACCAAGAAGACTATATTGCCCATTAATTTGGAAATAAGTTGGTAAAAATGTTGCTAGATTAAGACCAATAACAGCAACAATTGGGCCGATAACCACGGGTGGTAAAAGTTTATTAATCCATTCGGTTCCAAAATGATTAATTGCAAGACCAACACCAAAATATACGGCACAAACAATTAGGCCACCAATAAATACGGCTAAGTAATTTGGTGCTGTTCCAAGCGCTAGCGCGCCGATTACGGCCGCGACAAAAGCACCAGAAGAACTAATGAACATTGGGCTTTGGCCGCGAGTAATAAGTTGATAAATTAGAGTACCCAATCCTGCGCCGAGCATAGCTGGTGCGATTGGAACACCACAAATTTGTGGAATAAGTACTGTTGCGACGAAACAAGCTACTACTTGTTGTAATGCTGCGATAATGAGGCGCTTAGTTGGCAATTTGTCATTAATGTTATAAAGCATTGTTCTTCTCCTTAATTTATAAAATGTATATTCGTATTCATAAAATGCGTAAAAACTTCGGTATTATCTTCTGAATTTGTAGTAACAGAATATGTTACTGGTGGCGTATCATTTATACTTGTAACTGTTTTTCGCAAATATTCGTCCCAATTAACTGGCGTTCCAGTAGTATTCGGCGCGTTTGTTATTTGCTTATCTCCGCAATACCAGCACATTGGCGTACTAGGACTATATACTCGTCCGCATTTTGGGCATACCCATCCTTTGTTGGGTGCGAAATAATCATTAGGCGGGAAATCTCCTATATACATTTTTT
>JAFYKU010000088.1 GCA_017537405.1 Clostridia bacterium | reverse complement strand
ATACAACAAAACAAAACTCACCGAAGAACAAAAACAAAGGTTAATTGATGCAGGGGTTCCGGCAAGTGTATTTCTTTCACAAGAAGAAGAAATTGAACAACTTGTGTCGGATGTGATAGATTGGGTAAAAGTACATGATGGAAAGATGCCATCTGGTAAGAGTAATGATAAAGATGAAGCAAATTTATATGGAAGATTTAAACACAATAAAACAAAATTCGCCGAAGAACAAAAGCAAAGATTAATTGGGGCGGGAGTACCAGCAGAAAAATTAGAAAAGAAAACAAGAGTAACAATCAAACCAGAAGACGCCAATAAAGTATTAAAACAAAAAACGAAAGACGATGAAAAAGACGGCGGTATTACGCTATAAATTTTTGTTAAAATAATTAGCCAGTGAACGGTTGAGTTTTTTTTAAAGTGTAAATGATTTACTTGGGTTGGATAATATGATAGCAAGGGTCTTCCTTTTGTGTATTTGTTGTGTTATAATTAATTTGAAAGGGAATTGGCTTTTTAGCCAAGCAGCATAATGGAAGAAGTTGAAGTTATACAACAAGCATTAAAACAATTGTATCCTTCTGAAAAAGTTGAGAAGGTAATATCAATCTGTGATAATTTGTTTTATAACAATTATTTAGAGAAAGGTGTTTTGGAAAGCCGAGAAAACATTCAAGCCAAAATTAAAGCTAAGGTGATTCAAACTTTTCGCGATTTCTTTGGAAAAAAATACGAAGACAAGATTATTAACAAAGTTGCAGCAACAAATATGCGGTTTATTTACCAAACTGATGGAGCCACAAATTCAATTGCTGAGTTTTTAACTGAAATAAAAAAAATGCGGTTGATGGAAACGATAGGATTTAATGTTGTAAATCCTTATGATTTTAAAATCATTGCGGCTGCTTTGAGTGGTTGCAACGATGACATATTGCAACTGAATAAGTTAGCACCAAATTTAGTGGCAAATTGTTTACAAACTTTAAATGTTCCATTTAAGGATTTTAAACGGCGTAAACGCTTACAAAGACAAGTGGTGAAATACATCAAAGAGATTGTTAATTGTTGGGATAAGGCTACTTTTAGTGATAACCCTGAAATTAATGATAATTTGTGTTTTTTACAAAGGTTTGTTGAAGATGTTCAAACTAATTTTGAGAGTTCTTGTGAGCAAATGAATTTAAATCCCGAAGATGAGAATGTTGAAAAATACTTTAAAGTGATGTTAGACCCGATTGTTATGCATTTAGACCCACAGGCAATCGCATGGGAAATGCTGCATGATGCGCAACTTAAAGGGATTCATGCTGGACAGTATCAATCTATTTGTTTCGGGATTTGTCCCGATGACACCGTCATTTTACATGAGTTTTTACACGAATTAGATGATGTGGCTTTTGAAAAAGGACATCGCGAGAAGGGAAATACTCCTTATTCAAGGCAATTTTATAAGTACCAAATGTTAAACGAAGTAGTAACAGAGTATTTTGTTCAATTAATGTTTAGGCAAAGAGTAGATCAAAAGAAAGAGCCGATTGTACACACGCGGATTGAAAAATCTTCATATGAACGGTTGTTCGAAGTCTTGGAACCTTTTTTAGCAGCATTTTTGCCTGAATTAAAAGAAGTCAGAATGCGTGAATTTCCTCAAGAAGAATTTGTGCGTGTGATTGGTCAAGAATATTTTGATGCTATAGCGTTAGATTGTAATGAATTAATTGCAGTGTATCATGACCGAATGTTAGTCGAAAAAGCGCAATTATGCCAAATGACAAGGGAACAATCGGTAGCAGAACTTGGGTTTGAATATTACGGTGGGGTGGATAATGACTTGTCTTCGCTTCAAAAGAGAGAAGCAGAAATTGAAGAAAATTTAAAGTTGACTGTGAGTGCTGTATTAAAACAACTATCTTGGCAAAAAAGGTTGGAAAATTATCTGTGCGCAAAGAGTCAAGATTTGGCTGAGTATATGAAACAGAAACAAAATCCACATTTGCATAAGTTAACTCGCTTGGCTAGTGGGTTTGCCAATACAATTGCCACACATGTTGAAAACAAGAGTATTAAGCGCTTAGGGCAACCATTAACACAGACAGAGTTAGAAAAATAGGATTATAGTTTGACACTTGCAATACATGCTGATATTATTATTCCCAATAAAAAGGACGAAAAGTGAAGACAGAGATTGTAGAGCAAGTAGTGCGAATATGTGACAATGTATTTTACAATCGTTATCTCGAAAATGGTGTTTTAAGTGAAACGCATGAAATTAAAACGAAAATTAAAAAAGAAGTTGTAGAGATTTTTGTTGATTTCTTTGGAGAAAAACATAGGCAGTATATTGAATCAACAATTCAGCGAACGCGGTTAGATTTTGTTTATCAGACTTTTGGTATGCATAATTCGGTAGAGCAGTATTTAAAAGAATTGAGAAATCAGCGTTTTAATGCCGCAGTTGGGGAAAATTATAAAGAAGCAAGTTCTTTTGTTGAAGTAGCAAATTTATTGACGCAGTATGATAACTTGTCGGAGTTAGTAAAACTCAAGATTCCTGTAGTAAATCAATGTTTAAGTGATCTTGGATTTAGAGTAGAAGAAGTTTTAAAAAATGATTTTTTAGCTGCTGTATTAGCAATGGATATTCGTGAATTAGCTCAATCATGGAAAAATGTGAGTTTAAGTGATGATATGACAATCAATCAAAATCTTTGCTTGGTTGAATCCTTTGTAGATGAAGTTAAATCAAAAATTTATAATCAAAAAGTTGGTGTGGAAAATGAGTTTAAAGTGTTGTGTGAAAATATTTATAGTCGTGAATTAGATCCACTTGTCATTCGTTTAAAACCGTCTGAAAATGTTTATAATTTATTGTTGCGTGAATCTGGCGACCGAGCTTTCTGTCAAGGTGAGCATATTTACTTAAATAATCACCCAACTGGTGTGACTGTTTTACATGAATTTTTACATCGTATAGGGAATTTTGAAAACGAAAAAGCAAAGTTTAATCGGTTGCAAAGTTATCAAATGTTGAATGAAATTATTACTGAATATTTTGCTGTTTTAATGCAAAATAAAAAAACTGCGCAATACGAAACTGTTATCGCAAATAATCAAACAATAAATCAATCAATGTACCAAATTTTATTAAAACCGATGCAGCCATTTTTAGATGCGTTTTTGCCGGAATTAAAAGAAGCGAGAATGAGAAAATTGCCTGCGGAAGAAATTAAAAGAGTCATTGGAAGTCAGTTGTTCGAAGAGATGGCAGATTTATGTCAGGAAATTGTTGAAATTAAAAACTATAAGGATTTTCACGAAGGAATGCAGCGTTTAGGATTATTCGATAATGGTATCGCAAATAGCAATGGTGCTGCGACACAATTGCTCATTAATGAAGCGAATCAATCTTTGAGTGAAGCAAAAACTCAATTAGAGCAAGTTGTTAGTGCAGTGTTAAAAAAACAACCGTTCAGAAAAAAGCTAAGTCTTTTGGTTTGTAATAAGACGCAAGAATTGACAAAAAAATTAGAAGGTCATCACAATACCCGTCTGCGTAAATTTGCAATTAGTTTGAAAGGTTTTACACAAAAGATTGAGCAGGTAATTGAAAAAAATGCTCTTCAAAAATTAAGCACGCCTTTGCAAGAATTGTAAATAAAAATGATAATTAACGGTGACAAAAAATTTTTACAAGTGCGGGGCGGTATGGTACACTGTGAAAATGAAAACAGACAAGAAGGTAATTTTAACGGCGGATCGTCCCAGTGGTAATTTGCACATTGGACATTATGCCGGCAGTTTAGCGAATCGTGTGCGCTTACAGGCAACAGGTGAATTTGAAATGTTTGTTATGATTGCGGATTTACAAGCTTTGACTGACCATGCGCAACAAGTGGATAAAGTTACATCTTCTGTGGAAGAGTTAATGTTGGATTATTTGGCAGTCGGTTTGGATCCGCAAAAGATTCATTTCGTCTTACAGAGTGCTTTGCCGGCGTTATATGAGCTGCCGATGTTTTATATGAACCTTGTGACGCAGTCGCGTTTGGAACGCAATCCGACTGTTAAAAATGAAATTAAAACCAAAGGTTATCGCCGTGAAGTTCCGGTTGGCTTTGTAAATTATCCTATATCGCAAGCGGCGGATATTACAGCCTTTGGGGCTTCGGTTGTACCTGTGGGGGCGGACCAAGCTCCGATGTTGGAACAAACGCGCGAAATTGTTGCGACATTTAATCGTTTATATGGTGAGACTTTGGTGATGCCCGAAGCCTTAATTCCAGAGCAGGCGCGTGGGCGTTTGGTGGGAATTGATGGTGCGGGCAAAATGAGTAAGAGTTTAGGCAACTGTATTTACATCAAGGACAGTGCGGAAGAATTGCAACGCAAAGTTTATCAAATGTACACTGACCCGCAACACATCAAAGTAAGTGACCCTGGGCGTGTCGAAGGCAATGTTGTTTTTATGTATTTAGATGCTTTTTATCCAGACAAAAAACATTTGGCCGAATTAAAAGCGCAATACCGTCAAGGTGGTTTGGGTGACATGGTTTTGAAAAAATTGTTGTTTGAGTGCTTGAATAACTTATTGGCGCCGATGCGTGAACGCCGTGCTTATTACGAACAACGCATGGACGAAGTGCGTGGGTTCTTGCGTGCTGGCACACAGCGTGCGCGTGAAGTTACTGACGCGACATTAGCCCTTGTGAAACAAGCGATGGGAATTTATCAATTATGAAGGTGATTGCGGAAAACCGACAGGCGCGCTTCAATTACTTTTTGCACGATACATTTGAAGCGGGGTTGTCTTTGCAAGGTTGGGAAGTGAAATCGGCGCGGGCTGGGAATGTCACGATTACAGAAAGCTTTATTCAGTTGGAATTGGCAACCGGTAAAATTTGGTTGAAAAACGCTTATTTTGCGCCATATCAAAATGGAGTGGTGGCGGAGCAGGATACGCGCCGTAATCGTCAATTATTGTTACATGGCGCTGAGATTGCAAAAATTGCGAAAGCGTGCAATGTGAAAGGCAATACTTGTGTACCTTTGAAAATTTATTGGTCAGCACGCGGGTTGTTAAAGATTTCAATTGCCACTGCGACTGGTAAAAATGTTGTGGATAAAAAACAAACAATAAAAGAGCGTGATTTACAACGCGAAGCACAACGCACCTTGATGGGACACCGTTGAGGTTTGTTTTTTAAAATCATTGCAATAAATATTCTATTGGGTATATAATATTTTAATGGATTTATTTGATATAGTTTTAAAATATGCATCCATAGCATTGTTAGGGGTGCTTGGTGTCTTTGTGCTGTTTGGAATGTTGTGCGGCATGGGGCGTGGTTTTAAAAGAAGTTTCTTGCGATTGGTTTTGTATGTTGGTTTGTTGGTTGGCGTGTTTCTTTTAACACCGGTGGTAACCAATTTTATTTTAAATCTTGATATCACGATTTTTGGAAAAACTCCAAACGGTTGGGTGGATTTTTGTACCGAAAAATTGGTTGTTTTCTTGCAAGAAACATTCGGTAAATATGTTTCACCCTTTGGTTCTTATATTCAAGATTTTGCATTAGGAATTGTCTTATCAATCGTGAATATCGTTTTATTCATGGTATTGTACTTTGTAATGAAGTTTGTGTCTTGGATTATTTATAGTATTGTGGCTCATTTCTGGGCTCCGAAGCGAGACCGTAATGGTAATAAATTACCGAAACATGCTTTTGGTGGAATGTTGATTGGGGCATTGCAAGGTATCGCATTATTTGTGTTCTTTATGTTGCCAGTAAATGGTGTACTTGGGATTGTGCATCAAGCAGCTCAATATCAAAACATGCAAGATGAACATGAGTTAGCAGCTGCTCAAGCATACAGTGATGAAGATGGTGAAATTAATTTAGAAAAAGTATTTACCGATATTGATAATTCATTAGCGTTATACAATAAAGTTTTAAGATATACTGGTTTGCAGGCGATATCAAATAAAGCTTTTGAATACCAATTGACAGTACGCATTGAAGGTGCGGAAGCAATTAATTTAGTTAATGATGTTAATACCGCTTGGGAATTGTATGTTGATGCACAGGCGGTACCTGGTGTTGTTGATAAATTTAATACTGCGATGGATACTAATGATTTTACAGTCTTAACGGGTAAAGACTTTAAAGTTTTGCGTTCAATTGTCAACAAAACTTTTGACTTACAAGTATTGAATATTGCTGACTGGTTCTTAGCTGATTTAGACAATGTTTTAAATACACCTTTTGAAGAAAATGAAACCAAATTAGAAGGTACAGACATCTATGAAGATAGTATTTATGGCATGTTAGTAAAAGCTTGTGCAACGACTCGTGTTGTAGAAGAAGGTAAAAATAATCAAAAAGAATTTGCTGCGGCTGTGCGTGGATTAGTAAAATATGTTGCTGACCAAAAATTAGAAATGTTCCGTCATGATGCTTTAACCATTTTAGATTTAGCCGAAAAATTAACTGTTTTGAAAATTAATTTCAATGGGGAAGATGTGACGGTTGCCAAAGCTTTGTCCGATGGATTAACAGATTGGAAAGATATTTTAGCATTATTAACCGCGCGTATCGCAAGTGAAGAAGAACAAGCTAATACGCCAGTGATAAATGTTTTGGGTAATACCTTGAAAGAATTGTCTTTGGTGAAAATGATTGGGTTGCCTGGTACAGAAAACATCATTGTTTATAGTAATTTCTGTGACACAATTTTCGGTGACTTTACTGATGCAAAAGATTTAGTTTATGGTTTGGCAGAATTGTTTTTAGGTGAAGATGCTTTCAACCATGACGCTGTCCAAGGTGGTTGGGAAAGATTTGGTGGGCTTTTGTTAGATACTGCCGAAGTTTTAAATGAAAATACTGACTTGATTGAAGATATCATTACGATGGTGAATGAAGAAGATATGGAGATGCAAGCTTTAATCAATCTGGTTGGCGATTTGATTATTACAGAAGAATATTATAATGAACATTCCGAAGAATTTGATGGTAAAGAGTATGCCGAAATTAAATTCCAAAAAGTTGATAATTTATTAGCTGTTGTTCATGAAGCGCTAAATGCCTTTGAACCAGTTAAGAAGTTTATTGATGCGCGTTTCGCCGATATGAATAGTGCAGGTGACAATGAATTATTGACGATGTTGGTTGAATTGATTAATGCCGATTTGGCAACTTGGGAATCTAAATTCCATGGATTAGTTAGTGCTGCTAATATCATGAATAATGAAGCTGTTAGCGAAGTCTTAAATAAAATTCAAGACCCAGAAAGTGGTGAATTCGGAACCGAAGATGTTGTTAAGTTGTTAGATGTGGTACAACAAGAACTAGACGCTGAAACTGTAGTTGATTTGGTTGATACGGTGGTGAACTTGCCAGAAGTTGGTGATAGCATAAAAGAAACTTTGAGTACTGAGTTGACAAAATTAACAACGGTGGACCCAGATACAGGCAAGACAGTTTTGGGTGAAATTTTTGAAAATGAAGATGATTTAGCCGCAGTTCAAGGTGGATTGGATACTTTGAATAAATTCTTGACAGGTCCCGATGGCGAAGGTAATGTTGTGGACAAAGAAGATTTGGAAAGTGCGGTATCCGGTT
>JAFYKU010000087.1 GCA_017537405.1 Clostridia bacterium | reverse complement strand
GATTTTATTCTGAAAGCGGAACAAGTCCGCGAAGTTATTTATCCTATTTATTCACAAATTATCGGGGCGATTAATCATTTATTGCCGCAGACCAGTGCTGATGTTATGCGTCAAATTATCAACACGGGTGTTGTCTTCGGTGGTACCGGTGCGAACATTCGTGGTTTAACTGAAGCAGTTTATTGGAGTTTACAATTACAAACAATGATTGCTACCGATGCAGATAATTCAACTTTACTTGGTGCTGGTGCTTTGTTAGATAACCATCAACTATTTCTAAGTTTGGCTACAGATGCATAATTATTGGTAGTGCGCTTTAAAATTCACCCTTTGTTTATTATAGCCGGATTAGTTGCAATCTTTTTTGCGACCGCCGGTTTTTTCATTGCTTTGGTTGTGGCAGTAATTTTTCACGAACTTGCTCATTCTTTGTTTGCTAAACATTTTGGAATAAATCCATCTTGCATTGTACTAACACCTTTTGGAGGTGTTTTAAAATTAAAGTCAAAAATTTTATCCAAACAGCAAAAAATCTGTATTTATATAGCAGGCCCTTTAGGAAGTTTGTTTCTAAGTATCTTGTTTGGCATCATAGTTTGGCTTTTCCCGATTATTTTTATTTATTTGGAATATTTAGTAGTTGCAAACTTTTTAATTGGTATAATTAATCTATTACCGATTTATCCACTCGATGGCGGCAAAATTTTGTCACAATTTATTTCTTCAAAAGTGGTTTTGATTTTATCTAATATCTTGTTTGTTGGTGTATTGTTATTTAGTATTGTAGTCTTTAATTGGTGGTGGATTGCTTTTGCAATTATGATGTTGATTCAAATTAATTTGGAATATAAGCAAACTTTATATTTTGATAAATTTGTATATAAAACTAAAGTTGGTAAATTTGTGCGTTGTTCTGTACTGTCTTCGACTACTTTATGGGAAGCTTATCGATTGGTGGATCGTAAACAACCAACTGAGTTTATTGTTGCTGACTATAATAATTATGTTTTTTATGAAAATGATCTAGAAGAATGGTTATCTAAAAATGAAATAAGCACCGAAATTACACGGTGCTTAAAATAACTTTTGGTGGCGATGGCTGGAATCGAACCAGCGATACCCGGGGTATGAACTCGGTGCATTAACCGCTGTGCTACATCGCCATAACAATAGCATAACAAATAACTTTAAATAACGCAAGATATTTATGGTTGCTTTTTTAAGAAATATAATGTATGATAATTGTATATCTTTTTCCTACATCTTTATGGTGTAGGCGTTAGACCATAAAAGGAGGTAAAAAATGGAAAAACAAACTGCATATGAATGTATGATCGTTGTAGATGCGAAACTTAATGAAACTAAGCGTGAAGACTTAATCGCCCGTTTCAAAAAAATGGCAGGTGAAGAAACTACCGTTGAAAAAATGGGACAAAAGAAATATGGTTTTTACTATTTATTAAATTTCCGTGCTGCATCTGATGTTCCTGCAAAAATGACAGCTATGATGAATATTACTGAAGGTATTGATCGTTATCTGTTTATTGCTAAAACAGACATTATGTTAGCACAAGATGTTATTCGCAAGCAAAATCGTGCTAAGGCTCGTGAAGAGTATTTAGCAAAAAAAGAAATGCGTGAAAAAGAATCCAAAGAAGTTAAAGAAGGAGAATAATTTACCATGAATAAAGTTTTTTTAGTTGGTAATTTGACTCGTGATCCTGAATTGTCAACTGT
>JAFYKU010000086.1 GCA_017537405.1 Clostridia bacterium | reverse complement strand
TTGCACTACCGTCATCTTTTTTCTCTTGGCCTTCAATTAAACTATTTACAACAGTGACAGTTTATTTTGTTTCTGCTTGTACAGTTACACACAACCGTGCATCAATTAATAATTCGGTTCCACGCCGTGCTTTCGCATTAACAACTAAAGGCACAACTGACGCATCTACTACATATTCACGATCTAAATTATCAACACGCACAGAAGTTTGGAATGGTACATCAAAATGTTCACCAGTAATTAAATGCTCCTCATTCTCCAATAATAAATTAACCCCCAACACCCCCTCTAACAAAGCTTTATTGTCAGTAACATTAACTTGCAGATTATTTACACACATACCTTCCACTGCAACAACATGGGAGATATAACCGGAATTCGAAGCGATATTTAAATTATTTTCTATATCGACAACAGTATTGACCTGCGGCAATATTTCCACACAGTTAAGTTGTGTAGTTTGTAAAGTTAGTTCTTTGCTAAATGAAATAGCATCAGTAACCATATTAAATTTACGATTACAATAAGTACGCGCATCAAAACTAATATCACAACTTAAAACCAAGATTGCACCATCGTTTGAGTTTTCTATATGCATTTTTACATTGTTCGTATTAACAACACCACTTACAATATCTTCATCTGTCAAACCATTTACGGCTACACTCTTTGCAAAATCAATCTCATGGTTCATATTATATGGAACACTAGTACCATCAACCGTTTTGACGCATAGAATATTAACCATCATTACACCCTTCAAATTAACTTTTCCGGACGCAGAAACCACATCTTTTAAGTTAGGATTCACATCAACACTTAAAACACCTTCACAAAGATTATCTAGTTTGATATTTTCCGAAATTTCAAATTTATCGTTTAATTTTGAATGAAAAGTTAGGAACAGTTGTTCATTTTTTTGTACTTCAACATCTCCAGTTAAATTACCAACTACTTGCATCTCTCGCGATTTTACGCCCCAAACATGTACCATTAACGAGTTATCAATGTCTATTTTATCATCGGAGATTTTCCACTCACTTTTCATTAATTCTACACGAGCTAAAACATCACATATACTATCATAGCCTTTAACGGTTACTTTTTTTTCAAAAACTTCAGATATATCTTCGCTGTCATATTTGTCAAATTCATTAATAAAAATCAATCTTGTATTCAAGTTACCAACTACCAGGATTTCACTTTGACTAACTTCAACTTTCGGGTTTAATAATTGACAAGTTACAGTCATCAACTTTTTTGCTCCCGCAGGTATATTAACCTTCTGTTCACTTTTAATCTTAACATGATCCAACGCAATTAATTCTTTTTCCGCTAAATTTTCCATCAAAACTTCCATAAAAATTCCCCCTATACTAAAAATATATTTTGGCAATAATTAAAGTATGCGAAAAAAAACTCAATCAATTGAAGTTATTAAAGCGAAAATCCACGCCATGCTTGGAAAAGATATTAATATGTCGGTCTGTCGCGGCCGTAAACGCATCTCAAAATATGCAGGCACAATCGAAAATACCTTCCCAAGTGTTTTTATTGTACGACTAAAAGCAAATAAAAAAGACACAGGACGAATCCCATGTCTTTCATATTCATACAATGATGTGCTTTGCGGAGATGTACAAATTGATGAAGTAGGTTAATTAAACCAATTCAACAATAGCAGTCATCGCATCGTCACCTTTACGAATACCGGTTTTCAACACGCGAGTATAACCACCAGCTGAACCAGTTTCTTTAATACGCTTTGCATATTTTGGTGCTAATTCATTGAAGATTTTTTCAATAATTGGGTGGTTAATGTGTTGAGTGCGTTTTTCAAAGCTTTTTTTGCTTTCTTCTTTACTACGGATTTCTTGGAAATCATAAAGTGAAGCCATTAATTTACGACGAGCAGCCAATTTTTTTGGTCCGTCAATTAAAACTTTACGCTTAGTTTTAACACCTTTTTTATCGGTAAATTCTTTTTCAACGGTAACAGTGTCCGCATAAGAATTAATAGCCAAAGTCAAATATTTTTCAGCTAAAGCTCCTGTTGCTTTTGCACGTGCATATGTCGTTGAAACGCGTCCCGTCCAAAACAAAGTCGAGACTTGGTTACGCAAAATAGCCATGTGTTGCGAAGTTTCGCGTCCTAATTTTGCTGGTTTCATTAAAAGTTCCCCTCCTCTTCTGATCGCAATGACAAGCCAAGACTTGCCAATTTAGAAATAATTTCATCAAGACTCTTAGAACCCAAGTTTCGTACGCGCAACATATCATCTTTACTCTTGCTAATCAAATCACGAATAGTTTTGATATTAGCACGATTCAAGCAGTTTGCACTACGCGGTGAAAGTTCCAAATCTTCGATGCTGGTTTCAAAAATCTTTTCAACCGTTTCTTCTTTGCTTTCCACAAAAGTATTGTGTCCAGCCATACTTTCGACCATACCAATTAATAAGGTTAAATGGTCTTGAATTAATTTAGCCGCTAAAGCCACAACTTCCTTGGCTTCAACACTGCCGTTTGTGGTCAATTCAACTGTCAACTTATCATAGTTCATATCACCACCAACACGACTCGGTTCAACGAAATAATTACATTTAACAACAGGACTATAAAGGCTATCAACCGCAATGTAACCAATTGTATCATGCGCGCCTTTTTGGTCTTTAGCTACAACATAACCGCGACCACGAGCAACTGATAATTCCATTTTGAATTCAGTATCGCTATCTAAAGTAGCAATGACTAAATCTGGATTGCAAATTTCAACTAAACTATCATGTTCAATATCTTTTGCATAAATCGGACCAGCAGTTTTTTTGTTAATACGCATAGTTGTTGTGTAACTTAAATCATCTGTTAAAGCTTTCAAAATTAAGCTTTTAACATTTAAAACGATGTCGGTAACATCTTCAACTATGCCTTTAACTGTTGAAAACTCATTATTAACGCCGTTAATACGAATAGCAGTAACCGCTGTACCAGGCAAATTTCCCAATGAAACACGGCGAATCATGTTACCCAAAGTG